>NZ_JAGPXU010000049.1:0-13863 GCF_018070385.1 Micromonospora sp. C97 | reverse complement strand
GGGTGGGGTGGGGTGGGGAGGTTAGCTGGGGAGGGAGTGGGTGACTTTTTCCGCCGTGAGCCTGGGGGCCAGGCGGGCCGGGTCCGGGTTGGCGCAGAGGACAACGGTGGCGGCCCGGGTCAGGGGAGCCAGCAGCCAGTCGACCGGATCGGGGTGGCGGGTGGCGTCCACGAGGACCCGTGCGCCGGGCTCGATGCCCAACTCGGTGGCACGGACCTCGGCCCGGCTCAGCAGGTGCGCGTCGGTGGGGCCCGGACCGGACTGCGGCGTGAAGTGGTCGCCGTGTCCGCGCACCTCGACGACGTAGTCGGCGAACCCGGGCGGCACCTGCCGCAGCGGGGCGGCGAGCGGGGCCAGCCCGAGGGCGTACCGCTCGTCGGCCGACCACGACTGCGCCTCGTCGAACTGGTCCACGGCGGCGAAGAGCACGCCCACGTCACCCGGTGTGTCGACCACGCTCAGCTTGGCCGACCAGCACCCCAGCAGCACCGCAGCGGTCTGCCAGTGTGGCGGCAACAGCACACCGGCCGGGGTGCCCGGCGCGAGGCCCACCTCGTCGACGAGGAGGTTGGCGGTCTTCGCCACCCAGTTCGCCAGGGTGACGCCGGAGAGTTCGGTGCGGTCGCCGGTGGCGTCGTCGTACCAGGTGAGCAGCGGTCGGGTCGGGTCGGTCGCGATCGCGTCGGCGAACACCCGGGCAATGTTGTCGGCCATCGGCGCGAACGATACGCCAGTGCGGGCCGTACTCAATGACGATGACAAGTCGGCGTACCGTCGGGTCGCAGTCAGCGTCGGACCCGCGCCCCGGCGTAGGCTTGACCCCCGGAGTGTTGTTCCCCACAGACCCGCCAGTGCAAGGAGTCGCCCCGTGACCGCCGGTCGCCCGCCCCGCGTGCTCATCGACGCCACGAGTGTCCCCGCCGACCGTGGTGGTGTCGGTCGATACGTTGACGGTCTGCTCGGTGCCCTCGGCAAGGTGTGTGGGTCGGGGGTGGAACTGGCGGTGGTCAGTCTCCGCACCGACCTGGAGCGTTACACCCGCATGCTGCCCGGCGCGGAGATCATCCCCGCTCCGGCCGCCGTGGCGCACCGCCCGGCCCGGCTGGCCTGGGAGCAGACCGGCCTGCCGCTGCTCGCCCAGCAGGTGGGCGCACACGTGCTGCACTCGCCCTTCTACACCTGCCCGCTGCGGGCCGGGTGTCCGGTCACGGTCACCGTGCACGACGCGACGTTCTTCACCGAGCCGGAGCATTACGACAAGTCGCGCCGCACGTTCTTCCGCAGCGCCATCAAGACCTCGCTGCGCCGCGCCGACCGGGTGATCGTGCCCAGCAAGGCCACCCGCGACGAGCTGATCCGGCTGCTCGACGCCGACCCGACGCGGATCGACGTGGCCTACCACGGCGTCGACCAGGCGGCCTTCCACGCTCCCACCGAGGAGGAGAAGGCCCGCGTACGCGCCCGTCTGGGGTTGGGCAACAGCAGCTACGTCGCGTTCCTCGGTGCCAAGGAGCCACGGAAGAACGTGCCCAACCTGATCCGTGGGTGGGCGCGGGCGGTGGCTGACCGGGTCGACCCGCCGGCCCTGGTGATCGCCGGTGGGCAGGGGCACGACGACGACATCGACCGGGCGGTGGCCGAGGTGCCGTCGCACCTGCGTCTGCTGCGTCCCGGCTATCTGCGCTACGCCGACCTGCCGGGTTTCCTCGGTGGCGCGCTGGTCGCGGCGTACCCGTCCTACGGCGAGGGGTTCGGGCTGCCGATCCTGGAGGCGATGGCGTGCGCAGCCCCGGTGCTGACCACGCCCCGGCTCTCACTGCCCGAGGTGGGTGGCGACGCGGTCGCGTACACCTCGGAGGATCCGGAGCAGATCGGCATCGACCTGGCCGCTCTGCTCGACGACGAGCAGCGGCGGTTGTCGCTGGCGAAGGCGGGGGTCGACCGGGCCAAGGAATTCACCTGGGAGTCCAGCGCCGAGGTGCACATCGCCGCGTGGAGCCGCGCCCGCTCCTGACCCGCCGCGCCACTGCTGGTGACCCGGGCCACTTTGGGTAGGTACGTCGGGCATGATGTGCGGATGCTCTATGCGGTCATTCCGGCAGGTGGCAGCGGCACAAGGTTGTGGCCGTTGTCCCGTGCTGGCCATCCCAAGTTCCTCCACCCGCTCACTGGCACCAACGCCTCGCTGCTCCAGGCGACAGTGGAACGGCTCGCGCCGCTGACCACACCGGATCGGACCCTTGTGGTCACCGGCGCCGCGCACGTCACGGCGGTGGCACGGCAGCTGACCGTACTGCCGGAGGAGAACATCCTGGTCGAGCCCTCGCCCCGGGATTCCTGCGCGGCGATCGCGTTGGCCGCCGCGGTGATCGCGACGCGCGACCCGAACGCGGTGATGGGCAGCTTCGCCGCCGACCACCTGATCCGCGACCCGGACAGCTGGGTCTGCACAGTCCAGGAGGCGGTCCACGGGGCCGAGCAGGGCATGCTGATGACCGTCGGGATCACCCCGACCCGCGCGGAGACCGGCTACGGCTACCTGGAGACCGGTGACCCGACCGACGGTGTGCCGTGGCGGCCGGTGACCGAGTTCAAGGAGAAGCCGGCCGCCGAGGTCGCCGAGGCGTACGTCCGTTCGGGCCGGCACCTGTGGAACGCGAGCATGTTCGTGTGGCGGGTGGACGTCTTCCTCGCCGAGCTGGCCCGCCAGCAGCCGGCGCTGCACGCCGGCGTCGCCGCGATCGCCGCCGCCTGGGGCACACCGGAGCAGGACGACGTCCTGGGCGCGATCTGGCCGACGTTGCCGAAGATCTCCGTCGACTACGCGGTGATGGAGGGCGCGGCCACTGCCGGTCGGGTCGCGACGGTGCCGGGTGACTTCGGTTGGAACGACGTCGGTGACTTCCACACCCTGGGCGAGGTGTTGCCGGCCGACGAGACGAACAACGTGGTGCTCGGCACGGAAGCCAAGCCGGGCGTGCTCCTGCGGGACAGCACCAACCTCGTGGTCGTGTCGCAGTCGGGCCGGCTGGTGGCCGTCCTCGGACTGCACGACCTGATCGTGGTGGACACCCCCGACGCGGTGCTCGTCTGCCCGCGCGACCGGGCGCAGGACGTCAAGGCCCTGGTCGACGAGCTCAAGGAGCGAGGCGAAGAGGGCTACGTCTGAGGGCTGCGAGGGCCGGCGCGACCATTTGCACGGTCCCGCCGGCCAGCGGCTCGGGCAGCTGGTCCGCCGGGAACCAGCCCAGCTCCTCGGCCTCGTCGCTGACCTGCTCCACCGCGTCGGGCGGGGCCAGCACGGCGAACCGGACGTCGTGGTGCGCCGAGCCGCCCTGACACTGCACCTGGTGCACGTCCACGTCGATCGGCACCGGGTCGATGCGCAGGCCGGCGATTCCGGACTCCTCGGTGGCCTCGCGCAGGGCCGCGGCGACGAGGGTCTCGTCGGTCGGCTCGCAGTGCCCGCCGAGCTGCACCCACCGCCCGAACTTGCCGTGCAGGCAGAGCAGCACCCGGGAGCCGGTGGAGTCCAGCACCAGCGTACTGGCGGTGACGTGCCCCGGACGGTGCTGCCGGCTCATGGCGACCGGACCGGCGGCGAGCAGGGCGAGGGTCCGGTCCCGCGCGCCGGCCGCGTCCGGGCTGGTCGGCTGCCAGCCCTCCAGCAACGCGGTGGCGTCGGCGTGCAGCGCCGCGTACGCCTCGGGGTTCGTCGGTTGAGCGGTCGGGCCGGTGATCACGGTGTCGGGCACCACGCCACTGTACGAGCGTCCACCCGATGGGCCGCTTCGGTGACCCCGCGACGCGTCGAATTCCTGGTGGCCGGCTGATCTCACGGCGCGGACGAGGACCATCGGTCGCGCGCTGTGGCGGCTGAGACGGCGTGGGGGCGGGATGACCGGACGGCACCTCTGCGGAGCAAGGGCCGCAGACCCTCGTGGTGCCGTCCGATCACCGGGGCCTCCCCGGTCCCGGTGCCTCGGCGGCGCGGGCGTCCAGGACGCGCGGCGCCATGTTCGGGCAGTGGAAGCATGCCGAACCGGCCCCGGGGGCGTCGAGGTTTTTCATTCCAGGCTTAAAGATGGAGATTACTGCCGTGCAGGTAGAGTCGAACGGTCACCCGGCATCCCCCTGCCGGCGACACGGGAGCGCTCCATGCTGAAGATCCACTTTTCTGGGGAGGACATCCTCCGGACCCGGGTGGCGCCGGCGGCGGACCCGGTCTGGGAACTGGTCCTCAGCCTGCACGTGCTGCGCGGCCGCACCCGCGATCCGCTGACGGCCAACTGGCGGCGCAGCGTGTCGTGGGCGCTGCGTCAGGACGCCGCCTCCGAGCAGCTCAGCCTGCTCTTCGCGCTGAACCCGCCGCGCGGTTACTTCCCCGACTTCCTCACCCCGTACGCCAGCGTCGAGGGCTTCGAGGCCGGGCTGGACGCGCTGCGCCGTACGCCCGTCGAGATGCTGCATCGGGACCTGAGTGTGCTGGCCACCGAGAATCAGCTGCCCTCCTCGGCGACCGCGCTGGCCCGGGGTGAGGTGTCGGCGCTGCACCACCTGGCCGATTCGATGCAGCAGTACCGGTCACTGGCGATCAGCCCGTACTGGGGTCGGATCCAGGCCGCTGTGGCGGCGGACCGCGCGCGACGGGCCCGGGCACTGCTCGACGGCGGAGTCGAGGGCCTGCTCACCAGTTTCCGCCCGGCGATGCGCTGGGACAGTGGCGTGCTGGAGATCCGCAGCTACCCGCACAGCCGGGAACTGCACCTGGACGGCCGTGGGCTGCTGCTCGTGCCCTCGTTCTTCTGTGCGGCCATCCCGGTAGCACTGCTCGACCCGGCACTGCCACCGGTGCTGGTCTACCAGGTGGACCGGCTGGGCGGGCTGGTGACGACCGACGCCAACGGTGCGTTCGCGCCCGGTGCCGGCCGTGAATCGCTCGCCGCGCTGCTGGGTCGCACCAGGGCGGCGGTGTTGCAGGCCAGCGACGAAGGCTGCACCACCGGCGAGGTCGCCCGCCAGCTCAACATCTCACCGGCCGCGGCGAGCCAGCACGCCACTGTGCTGCGCAACGCTGGCCTGCTGGTCAGCCACCGGGAACGCAACAGTGTGCTGCACACGCTGACCCCGCTGGGCCGGGCCATGCTGGACGCGTGACCCGGCCGTCTCCAGCCGGCTAAGGCGTTCGCCGGCACCGCAGCGCGCAGGCGGCGCTCGCTGAGCTACCGGGCGGGGGCGGCGCTCGCCGGGCTACCGGGCGCAGGCGGCGCTGGCCGGGCTGCCGGACGAGGGCCGCGCCCGCCCTGCTACAGGGCGAGGGCGGCGCTCGCCGAGCTGCCGGGAGGTGGCGGCAACATCGTCGACCCGACGCCCTCGGCGGCCAGGGCGACGCGCAGTCGGTGCAGGTCGGCGCCGAAGCGGACCAGACCCATCGGCTCGACGGGGGTCGGGGCCGAGCCGAGCAGCAGGGCCGCGCCCTCCGGCCACCCGGGCATCTCGGCGACCAGACCGGCGCGTACCTCGGCCTCGTCGACCACTGTGAAGACCGTGCCGGGGGCGACCACCCCGGCGACCGCGTCGATGGCCCGTCGCACCGCGGTCAGGTCGGCTGGCATCGGACCGGGACCATCGGCGAGCGTGGCGGCGTCGGACAGCCCGGCGGCGCGGGCCTCGGCGGTGCCGAGCGAGAACAGGTCCTGTGCCGCGTCGCGGATCAGCGCCCGCGCGCCACCGGCGTCGTCCGGCTCGGTGGCGGGCAGGTAGCCCCGCACCACCGCGACCGGGACCTGATCACACTTACCCTTGATCAGCTCGCCGGCACCCGCCAACTCGTCCACCACGGCCATCTGGGTCAACTGCAACTCGTTGCCGTACGGGTCGACCTCGCCCCGGTGATCACGGATGGCCGGCATCCCGGCCACCCCGAGCGCCACGTCGGTGAGCCCGTTGCGCCAGGGCCGACCCATCGTGTCGCTGATGATCACCGCCAGGTCCAGGTCGTAGCGCTCCCGCAGCGCGTCCCGCAAGGCCCGCGCCGAGGCGTCCGGGTCGACCGGCAACAGCACCAGCCGGGTCTTGTCCACGTTCGACGCGTCGATCCCCGCCGAGGCCATCACGAAGCCGTGATGGGTCTGCACGATCCGGGTCGCCCCCCGACTGGCCACCACCCGGGCGGTCTCACCGGCCAGCACCTCGTCCCGGGCGGCCAGCCGTTCCGGTCCGTCCGCCGGCACGTCGACCAGTCGCCCCTCCGCCTTGGAAACGATCTTGCTGGTCACCACCAGCACGTCGCCGTTGCGCAGCCACGGCGCGGCGGTCGCGATCACCGCGGCCAGGTCGTCGCCCTCGGTCACGTGGCCGATGCCGAGCACCGGCAGAATCTCCAACCTCACGTCAACTCCACCGCGGCGCGGACCATGGCCGCCGTCGCCGCCTCGTCGGTCATCCGCAGCGGCACCGCGCGGACCGTCACCTCGGGCACCACAGTGCCCGCGTCCTCCTCGGCCACCAGCCAACCGTCGAGCAGGCCGCCGCTGGCCCGGCCGCCGTAGAGGCGACCCACCCCCGCCGCGCTGCACTCGACACCGAGCACTGCCAGACAACGGTCGGCCATCCCCCGCACCGGCGCGCCGCCGATGATCGGGGAGACGCCCACCACCGGCGCCGGGCCGCCCGCCACGGCCTCCCGCAGCCCCGGTACGGCCAGCACCGGCGCGACACTCACCACCGGGTTGCTGGGTGCGATCAACACCACATCGGCCGAGGCGATCGCGTCCAGCACCCCGGGTGCCGGCTTCGCCGTCTCCGCGCCGACGAACACGAAACGGTGGGTGGGGATGTCGGCCCGGTACCGCACCCACCACTCCTGGAAGTGGATCGCCCGCTGCCCCTGGTCGTCCTCCACCACGGCGTGGGTCTCCAGCCGGTCGTCCGTCGCCGGCACCAGGCGCACGCCCGGCTCCCAGCGGCTGGCCAGCGCCTCGGTGACCGCGCTCAACGGGTAACCGCCGTTGAGCATCGTGCTGCGGACCAGGTGGGTGGCGATGTCCTTGTCGCCGAGGCCGAACCAGGTCGGCTGTGCCCCGTACGCGGCCAGCTCCTGCTTGACCGTCCAACTCTCGCCGACCCGACCCCAACCCCGCTCCGGGTCGGCACCCCCGCCGAGCGTGTACATGACGCTGTCCAGGTCGGGGCAGATCTTCAACCCGTGTAACCACAGGTCGTCGCCGACGTTGACCACGGCGGTCACCTCCGCGCCGACGTCACGGGCGTACGCCCGGACCCCGAGCAGGAACCGGGCGCCGCCGATGCCGCCGGCCAGAACCACGATGCGCATGTCGACCATCCTCGCGCACGTGACGCCTGCGATCCGTCGGTGGCCCGCGAGACTAGGCTCACGTGCGCCCTGTCCGTTCCTGCCCCGAGGGGGAGCTCGTGACCAGCCCCACCGAGCCCGCGTCCGCTGACGCGACACAGGCCCGTCAGCTGACCAAGCCACTGCGTGAGCTCGCCGCGCTCGCGCTGCTCGGCGCCAACGCCGTGTTCCTCTTCGTGGGCCTGCTCCGGTTGGTCGCCCCGAACGACTACAGCTCCTTCACCGACCGGGCGGGCAGCGCCTTCTACGCGTTCCTCGGGGTGGAGGGGGTGGCTCTGCCAGTGCTGGCGGTGCTGCTGGCCACGCACATCTCGCCGGTGCTGGCGAAGGCGAAGCTGATCACCCAGGCAGCCCTGATCGAGTACGCGGTCAGCGCCCTGTTCGGCACGCTGACCATGCTGATCTGGACGGTGGGTCGGCTGGCCGAGGCCGAGGTGCTCGACGCGCTGCTCGGTGTGCTCACCCGGTTCGCCTGGATGGTGATCTTCGCGATCGCCGCCTGGGTGGTCTACACGATCTGGCGCGCCCACTACTACGTGCCGCGACCCAAGCCGCAGCCGGGCGTCTACGGCCAGCCGCAGCCGGGCTGGCCGCAGCAGCAGGGCGGGTGGCCGGCTCCCGGTCAGCCCGGTGGCCAGCCGCAGGGCGGTTGGCCCGCTCCCGGTCAGTCGGGTGGTTACCCGCAGGCCGGTCAGTCGGCCGGTTACCCGCAGGCCGGCCCGTTCGGCCAGCCGTCGCCGCCGTTCCAGGCTCCGCAGTCGGCCCCGCCGCACCCGCAGTCCGCCCCGCCGTTCCCGGCCCCGCCGCACCCGCAGTCGGCACCGCCGTTCCCGGCCGCGCCGCAGTCAGCGCCGCCGGCCAGCCCGGCCCCGCAGTCGCCGTCCCCGGCCGCGCGCCCGTTCGGGCAGCCGCCGTCGGCCGACCCCACGCAGGCCATCCCGCGCCAGTCCGCCGACCCCACGCAGGCCATCCCGCGCAAGTCGGCCGACCCTACCGAGGTCATTTCCCACCCCACCGACCCGGACACCGACCGCACGCAGCACATCAAGCCCAACGACCACCCGGATCAACCCCGCTGACTTCACCCGACCAGCAGCCCTCGGACGGTTGGTAACGGGGCCCGGCTCACATTCGAGGGTCGCGGTCAGTCATCTCCGCCCCGTCGACCTCGGTATCGCGCCCGTCCGTCCGTCCGTCCGCCCGCCCGCCCGTCCGCCCGTCCGCCCGTCCGCCCGCCCGTCCGACCGCCCGACCGCGCGGCCCCGCTCGGCCGACCGGGGCCGCGCGGGGCGGGGGAGCGGGCAGGCAACGTAGATCTTGGACACTTTCCGTTCCGAGCTGACGGAAACTGTCCAAGATTGCCAGCTGTGGGAAGCGAAGCGGCCTGGGGTGCGGTGACCGCCGGGTGCGGTGATCGCCCTGATCGACGAGGTCGGGTGGTTGACGGACGGCCGCCAGCGCGTTCAGCGACCTCCGGTCGCGGCAGGCGTGCCATGATCGTCCAGTGCCGTTTCCCACGGTGCGGGCCGGGACTGGTGGGGTGGCGCAGCGCTGCGCATAGGGTGAGTGGATGGTTGATCGCACCCAGTCCGTTCCCAGCGATGCGAGCGTTCGGCGGGCCCTGGGCCGGGCCGCGAACGGGCGGGCGCTGGACGTCGACGAGGCGACCGCGCTGCTGTCCGCCCGTGGTGCCGCGCTCGACGAGCTGCTCCGGTTGGCCGGTGGGATCCGCGACGCCGGGCTGCGCGACGCCGGGCGGCCGGGTGTGGTCACGTACTCCAAAAAGGTCTTCATTCCGCTGACCCGGCTGTGCCGGGACCGCTGCCACTACTGCACGTTCGCGACGGTGCCGCACCGCTTGCCGGCGCCGTTCCTGGACCGGGACGAGGTGCTGGCCATCGCCCGGGCCGGTGCCGAGCAGGGCTGCAAGGAGGCGCTGTTCACCCTGGGTGACCGGCCGGAGGAACGGTGGCCGGCGGCCCGGACCTGGTTGGACGAACGCGGTTACGACTCGACCCTGGACTACCTGCGCGCCTGCGCGGTGGCGGTGCTGGAGGAAACCGGCCTGCTGCCGCACCTCAACCCGGGGGTGCTGTCCTGGTCGGAGTTGCAGCGGCTCAAGCCGGTCGCGCCGAGCATGGGCATGATGTTGGAGACGACGGCGACCCGGCTCTGGTCCGAGCCGGGCGGTCCGCACTTCGGCTCACCGGACAAGGAACCGGCGGTCCGGTTGCGGGTGCTCGAGGACGCCGGCCGGGTGGGGGTGCCGTTCACCACCGGCATCCTGATCGGCATCGGGGAGACCTCGGCGGAGCGGGTGGACGCGCTCTTCGCGATCCGTCGCGCCCACCGGGAGTACGGCCACCTCCAGGAGGTGATCGTGCAGAACTTCCGCGCCAAACCGGACACGGCGATGCGTGGCATGCCCGACGCGGAGCTGCACGATCTGGCCGCCACGGTGGCGGTGGCGCGGTTGCTGCTCGGCCCGAAGGCCCGCATCCAGGCCCCGCCGAACCTCATCGCCGGCGAGTACGACCTGCTGCTGCGCGCCGGCATCGACGACTGGGGCGGCGTCTCGCCGCTCACCCCGGACCACGTCAACCCGGAGCGTCCGTGGCCGCAGATCGAGGAGTTGGCCCGGCACAGCGAGCTGGCCGGGTTCACGTTGCGGGAGCGGTTGACCATCTACCCCGAGTACGTGCGCGCGGGCGACCCGTGGCTCGACCCGCGCCTGCTGCCGCACGTGAGCGCGCTGGCCGACCCGGCCACCGGCATGGCCGTCGAGTCGGCGATGCCGCAGGGCCGGCCCTGGCAGGAGCCGGAGGAGACGTTCGGCGGTCGGACCGACCTGCACGCCACCATCGACACCACGGGCCGCACCGAGGACCGGCGGGGTGACTTCGACAGCGTCTACGGCGACTGGGCCGAGGTGGCCGACAAGGTCACCCCGGAGGCGGCGGCGCGTCGGGCGGGCGTACCCCCGGTGGCGGCCGGCGGTGGTGCGGACCGGGACCTGGCGGCGGGGCTGCGGCTCGCCGCTGACGACCCGGCGACGCTGCTCGAACCCGCCAACACCGACGCGGCGCTGGCGTTGTTCGCGGCGGACGGGCCGGCGCTCGACGAGTTGTGCCGCCTCGCCGACGACGTGCGCCGCGACGCGGTCGGCGACGACGTGACCTACGTGGTCAACCGCAACATCAACTTCAGCAACGTCTGCTACGTGGGCTGCCGCTTCTGCGCCTTCGCCCAGCGCGAGCGGGACGCCGACGCGTACCGGCTCTCCGTCGAGCAGGTCGCGGACCGGGCCGAGCAGGCATGGGCGGCCGGTGCCAGCGAGGTGTGCCTGCAGGGCGGCATCGACCCGAAGATGCCGGTGACCGGGTACGCCGACATCGTGCGCGCCATCAAGGCCCGGGTGCCGGAGATGCACGTGCACGCGTTCTCCCCGATGGAGATCGTCACCGCCGCCGCGAAGGCCGGTGTGCCGGTTCGCGAGTGGCTGCTCCAGCTCCGCGAGGCCGGGCTGGACACCATCCCCGGCACCGCCGCCGAGATCCTCGACGACGACGTGCGCTGGGTGCTCACCAAGGGCAAACTCCCGGCGGCCGCCTGGGTCGAGGTGGTGAGCACCGCACACGAGCTGGGCATCCGGTCCAGCTCCACGATGATGTACGGCCACGTCGACCACCCCGGGCAGTGGCTGGCGCACTTCCGGGTGCTGGCCGGGGTGCAGGACCGTACCGGCGGGTTCACCGAGTTCGTGGCGCTGCCGTTCGTGCACACCAATGCTCCGATCTATCTGGCGGGTATCGCCCGACCGGGGCCGACCTGGCGGGAGAACCGGGTGGTGCACGCCATGTCCCGGTTGCTGCTGCACGGCCGGATCGACAACATCCAGTGCTCCTGGGTGAAGCTGGGTGACGAGGGCACCGTCGCGATGCTCCAGGGTGGCTGCAACGACCTCGGCGGCACGCTGATGGAGGAGACGATCTCCCGGATGGCCGGCTCCGACAACGGGTCGGCGCGTACCGAGGAGCAGTTGCGGGCCATCGCGAAGGCCGCCGGTCGCCCGGCGCGCAAGCGGTCGACCGCGTACGGTCACGCCCGGCCCTGACGTCGAACCTTTCCCCGCCGCCGGCCGTACCACGCGGTGCCGGTGGCGGTCACGGCGAGGACCGCCACCGGTGTCCCCTCAGGGGCCCGGCGGTGTCGCGAGGCGGCGTCGGACCCGTCCCTCTCCGCGGGCGCGTTCGCGCCACGCCGGAAAGGCTGCCCATGACCAGTGATCAGCGGCAGCGGCAGCGGCCGCGACTGACCCGCCGGCAGACGTTGACCGCCGACTGGTTCAACAACCCGTCGGCGGCGTCCTGACCGCGCAGGGGGCGGGCGGATGCACGAGCACGCGTACGGGCCGTCGGAGACCGGGAGTGTCGTCCTGGATATGGGCGGCGACACCGGTGCCCTGATCATCTGCACGGGTCGGGATCTGCGGGGGCGGGAGATCGAGATCAGTCGCGACGACGACCGGCGGGTCCACTCGGCGGTGCGCGAGCGCAAGGTGCGGGACGGCTCGTTCCACAGTGCGGTCTATCCCGGTCTGCCGAGCGGGATCTATACCGTCTGGTGGGACGACCGTACGTCCGCCGGCACGATTTCTGTCCATGGTGGAGAGATAGCTGAATTCGCCTGGCCGAGCAGCGGTTTTGGTGCAACTGGCTGATCTCGACGAATCGGTTCTACCGCCGCGCCCCGTCCACATCATGGACGGGGCGCGAGTGCTGTCTGCGGCTCGACAGGCAGTCTGTGCCGCGTCGCGTTAACCTGTCTCCCACCAAGATCAGCTTAGCGTTGGAGGTCTCCGGTGCCGTCCGGCCGGCGACTCGTCGGGAAAGCGCCACGGGAGAAAAGTCGGGCAACTCGCCGGAGAGGGCGTTACTCGGCCGGGGTCTGAATCGATAGGGCAGGTTGCGAGGCTGGACGGCCCGAGTGGGTCGGCCGAGGGTGTCGGGAGGGCGACTCCATTATCAAGTTTGGCTTGACGGCGCACGCATTACACGCGTGTAATTTGAATGGGGTTGTTCGCACGGAACGCAACAAAACGGGACCGGACGGACAAGCACGCCTTTCGCGTGGGGGGTTGCAGCGGCGATGACGCCGGTGCGCGACAAGGAGGCATTTGATGGACGGCCAGCTTGAGGTGGCCGACCTGCTCGGAAACGCGCCGGAGTGGCAGGAGCGGGCGTTGTGCTCGCAGACCGACCCCGAGGCGTTCTTTCCCGAGAAGGGCGGCTCGACCCGCGAGGCGAAGCGGATCTGTTCGCGTTGCGAGGTCAAGACCGAGTGCCTTGAATACGCTCTGGGTCACGACGAGCGGTTCGGAATCTGGGGTGGGCTCTCCGAGCGGGAGCGGCGCAAGTTGAAGCGGCGGGCCGCCTGACCGGTCTGAGGTCGGGGCGGTGTGAGGTCGAGGCGGTGGGGGCCGCCCGACTCTCCGCTCGGAGGTCGGCTCAGGCGAGCTCGTCCGGGTCCACCCCGAGCAGGTTCGCCACCTGTTCGATGATCACGTCATGGACGAGATCGGCGAGGTCCTCGCGGTCCATCGCCCGGAACTCCAGGGGCCGTCGGTACAGCACGATCCGCGGCGGCATCTCCTGCCGGCCCGGGCGACCGGGCAGCAGCCGGGCCAGCGGGACCTCGCCGTCCTCCAGCACATCCGAGTCGTAGACGTTCAGGTCCGGCGGGACGTCCTCGACCGCGAACTCAACACCCGCCAGCTCCTTGGCGAACCGACGCTCCAACGTCTCGACGGTGTCCAGAACCAGGTCGTCGAAGACCTCGGCCTTGGTCCGTGCCAGCGGCACGGTGGCCGGGACCAGCCGCCCGCGCAGGCCGCGCCCGTGCCGGTCCCGATGCGCACGCCGGCCCGAGCCGGGGCGGCGGTGTTCCGGGCTCGTCATGAGGCAAAGGGTAGCGCCCGTGTCGGGCTGGCCAGCGGCAGCGCCGATCCTGTGGCGCGGCGCGCCCAGGACGGTCGACTGTGATCACCATGACGGGCGTGTCGCAACGCGAACCGATGCGCCGGACCCGGTAATGGAGATACCCTGCCGCACGTGAGGTCACCACGGCGCTGCTCCCGTAACGGCTGCCCCCGGCAAGCGGTCGCCACATTGACCTATGTCTACAACGAGTCGACAGCGGTGGTGGGGCCACTGGCGGCGTTCGCCGAGCCACACACGTACGACCTGTGTGAGCCGCACGCCCGCAGCCTCACCGCCCCGCGGGGCTGGGACGTCGTCCGGCACGAGGGCGAGTTCGAGCCGCCGCCGCCCACCACTGACGACCTGGTCGCGTTGGCCGAAGCGGTCCGCGAAGCCGCCCGCCCGGCCCCCCGCCCTCCGGAGCCGGACCAGCACCACTCGGAGAACCCCCACCAGACCGGCCGCCGAGGCCACCTCCGAGTAATCCCCCCCAACCACTAACCCCCGGCC
>NZ_JAGPXU010000048.1:0-15465 GCF_018070385.1 Micromonospora sp. C97 | reverse complement strand
GCCCCGCCCTGCCCTGCCCTGCCCTGCCCTGCCCTGCGGCGATCTTGCGCTTTCTGTCGTCCTTATGTCGCTGTCGCGGCATATGTCACTGCAGAAAGTGCAAGATCGACGGGGCCAGGGCCAGGGGTGGGGCCAGGGCCAGGGTGGGGTGAGGGTGGGTGGGGTGGGGTTAGGGGTGGACTGTGGGGTAGGCCGGGCGGGGCCAGTGGGGGCGGTCGGCGTCGCGTAGGGCGGCCGTGCGCAGGGCCGCCAACTGGCGCTCCACCTCGGCGAACTGGTCGCCCGGCAGCGGGCCCCGGTGCAGGGCGGCGGCGTTCTCCTCGACCTGGGCGACAGTACGGCAGCCCGGGATCGGGATGGTGCGACCGCTGCGCGCCCAGATCCACCCCAGCGCACCCTGGGCGAGGGTGCGCCCGTCAGCGGTGAGCGCGGCGCGGACCGCGCCGACCCGGCGCAGCCACTCGGGCGCCGGCCGGCCACCCCGGAACCATCCCAACCAGCCCGGCGCCAACCCTCGCACGTCGTCGCGGGGCAGCGTCGACGAAGCCGTGTACTTGCCGGTGAGGAGCCCCATCCCGAGCGGCCCCTGGTTGATGCTGGCCAGGTCGTACTTGTCGCACACGGCCAGCAACTCGGGGGCGTCGCGCAGCACCGACAGGGCGTGCTGCACAGCGGTGGCACCGGCGGCGGCCTGCCCGAACGCGGCGGCCCGGTCGGGGCGGTCGGTGCTCCACCCGTACGCCCGGATCAGGCCATCGGCCACCAGGTCCTCGCAGGTCCCGATCAGCGCCTGCGCCCTCGGCACCGACAGGTCGGCCAGGTGCAGCTGATACAGGTCGATCCGGTCGGTGCCCAACCGGCGCAGCGAGGCGGTCACCGCGCCGCGCAGGTACGCGGGCGACGCGTCCTCACCGGTGGCCTGCCGACTCGCCTCGTCGAACGTGTAACCCCACTTGGTGGCGATCACGGCCTCGTCGCGACGGCCGGCGAGTGCCCGGCCGAGCACCCGTTCGCCGTGCCCGGCCCCGTACGCGTCGGCGGTGTCGAACAGGGTGACGCCGAGGTCGAGTGCCCGACGAACGGCCCGCACCGACTCGTCGTCGTCGACCGCGCCCCAGCCCAACGGCTGACTGCCCTCCGCCCAGGGTCCGCCGATCGCCCAGCACCCCATGCCGAGGGCGCTGACCTCGATGCCGCTGCGCCCCAACATCCGTGTCGTGACTGCCATCGGCCGATCGTGCCACCTTCGCCGGGTCGGGGCGTAGCAGATCCGGCGGGCGGACACGCGGGCGCAGGGAGACGGTCACCGTGCGGCATGATCGCCCGCACGCGACGGGCTGGCCGGAGCTGACCTCGCTGCTGCGCGCCGACCAGTTGGGCCGACGCGGACGCCACCGAGCCAACCCGACGCGGACGCCACCGAGCCAACCCGACGCGGACGCCACCGAGCCAGCCCGACGCGGCCGGCGACGGTCAGGACGGCCAGGCGCGGGCGAGCAGGTCGCGGGTGTCGCCGAGCAGCTGCGGCAGCACCTTGGTGCGGCCGATCACCGGCATGAAGTTCGCGTCGCCACCCCAGCGCGGCACCACGTGCTGGTGCAGGTGCGCGGCGATGCCGGCGCCGGCCACCCCGCCCTGGTTCATACCCAGGTTGAAGCCGTGGGCGTTGCTGACCTTGCGGATCACCCGCATGGCGGTCTGGGTGTACGAGGCCAGCTCGGCGGTCTCCGGCACGTCCAGGTCGGTGTAGTCGGCGACGTGCCGGTAGGGGCAGACCAGCAGGTGCCCCGGGTTGTACGGGTAGAGGTTGAGCACCACGAACACGTGCTCGCCACGGGCCACCACCAGGCTCTGCTCCGGGGGGAGTTGCGGCCCTCGGCAGAACGGACAGCCAGTGGGCTTCTCGTAGCCCTCGGCCGGGCGGTCCTCGCCGGAGATGTAGGTCATCCGGTGCGGCGTCCAGAGCCGTTCCAGGCCGTCCGCCATGCCGTCGGTGTCCGTGTGCCGTTCCGCCCCTGTCACGAGCCGATCCTACGGAGCCCGGTGGACACGCCGCGACACCGCCGTCGGGAAACCGGGCATTGCAAGTTCTTGACGGATCAACGGCAAGGCATGAAACTTCCATGCACTCAGATACTTCCATGTATTGATGGAGGGCTTCATGTTCCGACGGCTCGGCAGGTTCCTCGCGGCACTTGCGCTGACCGCCACCACCACAGTGGTCGGCGTCACCCTCACCGCCGGCGCGGCCCAGGCGGACGGCTGCTACACCTGGGGCCGCACCCTGGCCCAGGGTGCGTCCGGCGAGGACGTCCGGCAACTCCAGATCCGGGTCGCCGGCTACCCCGGCTACGGCGCGGTGCTCACCCTGGACGGCGCGTACGGCCCAGCCACCCGATCGGCGGTGATCCGCTTCCAGCAGGCGTACGGGCTGCCCGCGGACGGGATCGCCGGCCCACAGACCTTCAACCGGCTCTACGCCCTCCAGGACGACGACTGCACCCCGGCCAACTTCAGCTACGCCGAGCTGAACAAGTGCAACAGCGACTGGTCCGGCGGCGCGGTGTCGGCGAGCACCGCCCGGTTCAACGCGCTCGTGTCGATGTGGAAACTCCAGGCCATGCGGCACGCCCTCGGCGACGTGTCCATCGCGATCAGCAGCAGCTTCCGCAGCTACGCCTGCAACAGCGCGGTCGGGGGCGCGTCGAACAGCCGACACCTGTACGGCGACGGGGTGGACCTGGTCGGGTCCCCGTCGTTCTGCCGACTGGCCCAGCAGGCCCGCTACCACGGCTTCGGGCAGATCCTCGGCCCCGGCTACCCGGACCACAACGACCACACCCACGTGGCGGCGGTCGGCGGCTGGTCAGCGCCGAACTGCGGCATCTGACACCCGAAACCGCCCCCGGCCCCCGGCCCCGGCCTCCGACCCATCATCGGCGGCCCCCGGCCTCCGGGCCCATGCTCGCCGGCCCCGGCCGCCATCCCATGATCGCGCTCGAACAGTGAAGTAGTGGCCTCCCGCACCGGGGAGGCCACTACTTCCTGGATCGAGCACGATCATGCGACGAGCCAGCACCACAAGCGCGGCGAGCCAGCACCCGCGAGCGGGCACCACGAGCGCGGCGAGCGGGCAGGCGCGGCGCACACCGGCGGCACACCGGCCGCGCGGCGGTTGCGCTACTCCGCGGCGGCGGAGGGGCCGATGTTGGTCCGCGAGCTGACCACGTCCAGCACGTGGGTCACCGCCTCGGCGACCGGTACCCCGTTGCGCTGTGAGCCGTCGCGGTAGCGGAAGGAGACCGTGCCGGCGGCCACGTCGTCGTCGCCGGCGATCACCATGAACGGGACCTTCTGCTGCTGGGCCGTCCGGATCTTCTTCTGCATCCGGTCGTCACCCGCGTCCACCTGGGCCCGGATGCCCTCCGCGCGCAGCGCGGCGACGAAGCCGTGCAGGTAGTCCGTGTGGTCCTCGCGGATCGGGATGCCCACCACCTGCACCGGCGCCAGCCAGGCCGGGAAGGCACCCGCGTAGTGCTCGGTGAGCACCCCGAAGAACCGCTCGATCGACCCGAACAGCGCCCGGTGGATCATCACGGGCCGCTGCCGGCTGCCGTCGGCGGCCTGGTACTCCAGCCCGAACCGCTCCGGCTGGTTGAAGTCGACCTGGATGGTGGACATCTGCCAGGTCCGGCCGATCGCGTCGCGGGCCTGCACGGAGATCTTCGGCCCGTAGAACGCCGCGCCGCCCGGGTCGGGCACCAGTTCCAGGCCGGAGGTCGCGGCGGCGGTACGCAGCGCCTCGGTCGCCTCCGCCCAGTCCTCGTCCGCGCCGATGAACTTCGGCGAGTCGTCGCGGGTCGACAACTCCAGGTAGAAGTCGTCGAGGCCGTAGTCGCGCAGCAGGTCGAGCACGAAGCTGAGCAGCGTGGACAGCTCGCCGGCCATCTGCTCGCGGGTGCAGTAGATGTGCGAGTCGTCCTGGGTCAGGCCCCGGACCCGGGTCAGGCCGTGCACCACGCCGGACTTCTCGTACCGGTAGACGGTGCCGAACTCGAACATCCGCAGCGGCAGCTCACGGTACGACCGCCCGCGCGACCTGAAGATCAGGTTGTGCATCGGGCAGTTCATCGCCTTGAGGTAGTAGTCCGCGCCCTCGAGCTGCATGGGCGGGAACATGGTGTCCGCGTAGTACGGCAGGTGACCGGAGGTCTGGAACAGCTGCGCCTTGGTGATGTGCGGGGTGTTGACGAACTCGTACCCGGCGGCCTCGTGCCGCTGCCGGGAGTAGTTCTCCATCTCCCGGCGGATGATGCCGCCCTTGGGGTGGAAGACCGCCAGGCCGGAACCGATCTCGTCGGGGAAGCTGAACAGGTCGAGGTCCGCGCCGAGCTTGCGGTGGTCGCGCCGGGCGGCCTCCTCCAACAGCTTCAGGTACGCCTTGAGCTCGTCGCGGGTCGGCCACGCGGTGCCGTACACCCGCTGCAGTTGGGGGTTTTTCTCCGACCCCCGCCAGTACGCGGCGGCGGAGCGCATCAGCTTGAACGCGCCGATCAGCCGGGTCGTCGGCAGGTGCGGGCCACGACACAGGTCCGACCAGCAGACCTTGTCCTCCTTGGCGTCGAGGTTGTCGTAGATGGTCAGCTCGCCGCCGCCCACCTCCATCACCTCGTCGGTGTCCAGGCCCTCGCCCTTGACCTCGATCAACTCCAGCTTGAACGGCTCGTCGGCCAACTCGGAGCGGGCCTCGTCCAGGCTGCCGAAGCGGCGGCGACGGAACCGCTGCCCGGACTTGATGATCTCCTGCATGCGCTTCTCGAGCTTGCTGAGGTCATCGGGCTGGAACGGCTTGTCGACGTCGAAGTCGTAGTAGAAGCCGTTCTCGATGGGCGGGCCGATGCCCAGCTTCGCCTCGGGGAAGACGTCCTGCACGGCCTGGGCGAGCACGTGCGCGGTGGAGTGGCGCAGCACGTTGAGCCCGTCCGGCGAGTCCAGGCTGACCGGCTCGACGACGGTCTCCTCGGCCGGCGACCAGTCCAGGTCGCGCAACTGGCCCTGCGGGTCGCGGACCACGACGATCGCCTTGGGGCCGTTCGCGGGCAGTCCGGCCGCGGCCACCGCGTCGGCCGCCGTGGTCCCGGCGGCGACGACGACGGGGTCGGCCACGGCGGGGGTACGGGGTGCGGACACGGTGACTCCTCCAAGCGGTACGAAACGGTGCCGATCCTCGGCTCCTGCCGATGCTATCGGTCGCCGTGTCCCCGACCGGGAACGGCACCTTCCTTACCGCCGCCGTTGAACCTTTCGCGCCTCGCAGCCGAACTAGAAGGTGTGGCCGGAACCGGTGCCGGCTGCGTCGACACGGATGGGGGCACGAGATGGGGAGCACGCACGGCGACGGCCGTCGGCGGCGGATCGTGGCGGCGACCGCGGTGACCGCCGCCGGGCTGCTGCTCTGGCCTGGCACGGCGTACGCGGCGGACGTGACGATCACCCCGACCGAGGCCCGGCAGGGCGACGCGGTACGGCTGGAGTTCACCGTCCCGGCGGAGCGGGCCGGCACCACCACCAAGCAGATCGAGGTCCGACTGCCGGCCGACGCGCCGGTCGCCGAGGTCTACCCCATGTCGGTGGACGGCTGGGCGCCCCGGATCAGCTCCCGCACCCTGGACAAGCCGCTGGCCGGCATCCACTCCTCCGGGGTGAGCACTGTGACGACGGCGGTGACCTGGGTCCGGGTCGGTGCGGGCGACGCCGGCTCGGCCCGGTTGGCGCTCTCCATGGGGCCGATGCCGCAGGCCGAGCGGCTCACCTTCGAGGTCGTCCAGACGTACGCCGACGGGACCGTGGTCCGGTGGGCGGACGCCGCAGGCGCGCAGCGGGCCCCGGCGCTCACCCTGCTCCCGGCGGCCCCGGGCGCCGCCGGACCGGCCGCACACGGTGGCGGTCACGGCGCGCCGCCGGCCGGCGCGCCAGCCGCTGGGGGCAACGGTGCCGACGGCAACCCGGGCGGCGGCGTCGACGGCGACCCGGCCACCCGCGCGGGTGGCGCCGGCGAGGAGTCCGGCAACGCCGACGGGATGCTGGCCGCCGGCCTGCTGGCCGGGTTGGGCGGCGGCGCGGCGATCGGCTGGCTGGTCAGCCGGTGGCGCCGACGCGGCCCGGACGAGGCCACCGCGCTCGCCGAGGTGACCGGCGACCCGGACCAGGGCACGAAGCGCGACGACGCCGCGACCCTGGCCGAGATAACCGGCCGCGCGGAGCCCACCGCGACACGTGGCAGCGCCGAACCCACCGCGACACGCGGCGGCGCGGAGCCCACCGCGACACGTGGCAGCGCCGAACCCACCGCGACACGTGGCAGCGCCGAACCCACCGCGACACGTGGCAGCGCCGAACCCACCGCGACACGTGGCAGCGCGAGCGACGCCACGACGCCCGCCGAGACAATCGGTAACGCAGCCGAGCCCGCAGAGCCCGCCGACCCGACGCGGACCAACCCGCAGCCCGCCGACCCCCAGCCCGCCGTTTCCGCGGCATCGCGGTGATCCACTCGGGTTCCCGGAAACCGCGGCATCCCGACCCCCCGGACAGCCCGATGTGGCGGTGATCCACTCGGCTTTCCGAAAACCGCGGCAATCGGGCCGCGCGGACACCCCGATATACAGGAAGCCGGGTTGATCTTGCGCAGGGCAGCCCGCGCGGGCACGCAGCCCCGGTAAGCAGGGGGCACCGCCCTCGTCAGGGCAGCCCCGGCGCACAGAGGCAGCCCGCCTCGTCAGGGCAACCCCGGTGGGCAGGCAGCCCGCGTCGTCAGAGCGGCCCGCGCGGGCAAGGCAGCCCCGGTGCGCAGGGCAGCCCGCGTCGTCAGAGCGGCCCGCGCGGGCAAGGCAGCCCCGGTGCGCAGGGCAGCCCACGTCGTCAGAGCGGCCCGCGCGGGCAAGGCAGCCCCGGTGCGCAGGGCAGCCCGCGTCGTCAGAGCAGCTGCGCAGGGCGGCCCGCGCGGGCAAGGCGGCCTCGGGTCAGGGGAGCCAGGTGGGTAGTGGCTCGCGGGCGGCCAGCCACGACTCGGGCACCCCGCCCGGGGTGCCGACGCCGGTGTACGCCGCCACCACCGATCCCGCGATGGCGGCCGTGGTGTCCATGTCCCCACCGGCCCGGATGCACGTCTCGATGGCCGCCGGATAGTCGTCGAGGTGGGTGGCGGCCACCCAGAGGGTGAACCCGACGGTGTCCTGGGCGGTCACCCGGGAGCCGTTGCCGAGCGCCGCCACCACCCGGGACAGCGGCCGTCCGAGCAGCTCGGCCGCCCGGTGTACGCCCCGATGCACGGCGGTGCCCGGGTCGAGCGCGGCACCGATCCCGGCGAGCAGCCGCTCCGGGGCCGGCCGGTGCCCGTCGAGGCGGGCCCGGGCGGCCAGCGCGGCGGCCACGGCGACGGCGACCGCGCCGGCGATCCCCTCCGGGTGGGCGTGCGTCACCTCCGCACCGGCGCGGGCCTGCGCCGCGGCGCGGGCGGTCGAATCGGCGAAGTACGCGCCGAGCGGGCCGACCCGCATCGCCGCACCGTTGCCGCAGGAGCCCTGCCCGTCGAAGGCCGAGGCGGCGGCGAGCGGCCACGGGGTGCCGGTGCGGATCAGCTCCAGGATCAGCATCGCGCCAGCACCGTAGCCTCGGCGCGGGGTGCACCGTTCGGCGAAGGAGAGCGCCAGCCGGTCCCGGTCGATGCCGCCGGAGTCGGCCAACTGGGCGAGGACCGAGCAGGCCATCTCGGTGTCGTCGGTCCATTCCCAGGGCGCCGGCGGCAGGGCGGCGGCGGCGACATCCACCGGCGCCGACCCCGGCAGGAAGTACTGCGCGCCGAGGGCGTCGCCGGTGGAGAGACCGGCGAGGCTGTCCCGGGCGAGGGCCAGGCGGGCATCGGCGAACAGGGTGAACGACATCGTCGTACCAGCTTGCCCGGTCGCCAGGCACGTCGCAACGCGATCAACTTGCCAGGCCAAGTACGGTCTTGTCGTGGCCTCCGTGCTCCTGGTCGAAGACGATCACGTCGTACGCGGCGCGATGCTGCGGTCCCTCACCGACCGGGGGCATGCCGTGCACGCCGTGGGTACGGCGTTGGACGCGCTGCGTCGGGTCGCCGCGGAGACACCCGACCTGGTGGTGCTCGACCTCGGCCTGCCCGACCTGGACGGCTCGGACGCGCTGCGGATGCTGCGCGGCATCACCGACATTCCGATCATCATCGCCACCGCCCGTGACGACGAGCAGTCGGTGGTGAAGCTGCTGCGCGCCGGCGCCGACGACTACATGGTCAAGCCGTTCACCGGGGCGCACCTGGACGCGCGGATCACCACGGTGCTGCGCCGGGCCGGCCGGGCCAGTCGGTCCGTGCAGCCGGCGGTGCACAGCGTCGGCGGGCTGCGGGTGGACGTGGGCGAGCGCAGCGCCCAGCTCGACGGGGAGCCGCTGGCGCTGACCCGTAAGGAATTCGACCTGTTGGCGTATCTCGCCGCACGACCTGGGCGGGTAGTGTCCCGCCGGGAACTCTTGGAGGAGGTATGGCGGCAGCCATCGGTCGGCGAGGATCAGACCATCGACGTTCACCTGTACTGGCTCCGCAGAAAGATGGGCGAGTCCGCGGCGAAGCCGCGCTACCTGCGCACCGTGCGGGGGGTCGGATTCCGGCTGGTGGCACCGGACTGAGGACGGCGCTGGCGGTGCTCACCGCCGGCATGTGCAGCCTGGTGGCGCTCGCGTTCCTGATTCCGCTCGGGCTCAGTCTGCGGGAACAGAGTCGGGACGAGGCGATCGCCGACGCGGCGCGGCGCAGCGCGCTGGTGACCGGCGCGCTGGCGGTGAGCACCGACCCGGTGGTCGTCGAGCGTGCCGTCGTGGCCAGCGCCGAGGGCGCACCCACCCGACCCGTGGTGCACGGGTTGGGGCTGGACGAGTCCGCCGGCCGGGCCAGCGGCGGTGACCTGGAGCGGGCCCGCTCCGAGCGCCAGTCGGTGGTCGTCGACGTCGACGGCGGGGTGGCCCGGCTCGACCCGGTGGTCCTCGGTGACCGGACGGCAGTGGTCGAGGTGTTCCTTCCGGAGTCCGCGCTGGGCGAGGGCGCCGGTGGCACCTGGCTGCTGCTGTTCGCCGTCGGTGCGGCGATGGTCGGCGCGGCGGTGCTGGTGGTCGACCGGGTCGCCGCCCGCGCGGTGGACTCGACCCGCGGCCTGGTCAAGGCGGCACTCTCCATCGGCGACGGGGACCTCGGCGTCCGCGTCGAGCCGACCGGTCCGCGCGAGCTGGCCGAGGCCGGGTACGCCTTCAACCGGATGGCGGACCGGCTGGACGCCGCCCGCACCGACGAGCGGGAGCTGGTGGCCGACCTGTCGCACCGGCTGCGTACCCCGTTGACGGTGCTGCGGTTGGACGCGGAGGCGTTGGAGTCCGACGACACCAGCGTGGGTTCGTTCAGCCAGGCCGAGTTGGACCGGCTGCGCGGGATCCGGCGGATCCGGCAGGCGATCGTCACCCTGGAGGGTGAGATCGACGTATTGATCAAGACGACCCGCAAGGCGGTGGCGCACGAGGCCGGGCCGGCGATGTGCGACGTCAGCGAGGTGGTCCGGGACCGGATGGTGTTCTGGGCGGCGTTGGCCGGTGACCAGAACCGGCCGCACCGGGTCACCGGCGCGCAGCTGCGCATCCCGGCGCCGGTGCCGCGCGCCGAGCTGGCCGCGGCGCTGGACGCGGTCATCGGCAACGTCTTCCGTTACACGCCGCAGGGCACCGCGTTCGAGGTGGCGGTGTCCCGGCGCGACGGTTACGTGGCGATCCGGATCGACGACGCCGGCCCCGGCATCGCCAACCCGGACCGGGCACTGCGCCGGGGCGCCAGTGACCAGGGCTCGACCGGGCTCGGCCTGGACATCGCCAAGCGGGTGGCGTTGCAGGCCAACGGCTCGGTGAGCATCGACCGCGCCCGGCTGGGCGGGGCCAGCGTGGTGATGCTGCTCGCCGACCCGGAGGCGACACCCCGGCAGGTCAGCCGCTTCGGTCTGGTCGGCCGGATGGCCCGCGACGCGCGGGACACGAAGGCCAGCGGACGCCGGTGGCCCCGCCAGCGCCCCACCGATGACTGACCCGGGCGGCACCCGGGCTGTGCGCCGGTGCAAGTCTTCCTTAGATCGCGGTTAACGACGGCCTCACGTCGGTCGCGGGCTGACAGGATCACAGCACGAACCCACCAGTTCCACCGGCCGAGCGCAGCACGCACCCACTGCCGGTGGAGCCGCGCGCGCGGCGGGAGCCACAGGTCCCCCCACACCCACGCTCCCGCCGCGCGCCCTGCTCGCCACCGCCGGCCCGGCCGGCCACCGAGTGGCGACCGGGTCAGCCGGCGGTGACGAGGTACGCGTCGATCTCGGCGAGGATCCGCTGCTTACCGGCGGGGTCGAGGAAGGACGCGGTGACCGCGTTGCGGGCCAGCCCGGCCAGGCCCTCGGCGCCGATCCCGAGCAGCCTGGCCGCCACCGCGTACTCGTCGTTGAGGGTGGTGCCGAACATCGGCGGGTCGTCGGAGTTGATGGTGACCAGCAACCCGGCCTCGACCAGTCGGGGCAGCGGGTGCTCGTCGAGGGTGGCCACCGCCCGGGTACGGACGTTGGACGTCGGGCAGACCTCCATGCCGATCTGCCGTTCGGCCAGGTACGCCAGCAGCTGCGGGTCCTGGGCGGCGGAGATGCCGTGCCCGATGCGCTCGGCGCCCAGCTCGTTCAGCGCGTCCCAGACGGTCTGCGGTCCGGTGGTCTCCCCGGCGTGCGGCACCGAGCGCAACCCGGCGGCGCGGGCCTGGTCGAAGTACGGCCGGAACTGCGGTCGGGGCACGCCGATCTCCGGGCCACCCAGGCCGAAACTGACCAGCCCGTCCGGGCGTTCGTCCAGCGCGATGCGCAGCGTCTCCTCGGCTGCCGGCAGGCCGGCCTCGCCGGGGATGTCGAAGCACCACTGCAGCTCGATGCCGAAGTCGGCCTGGGCGCGCTTGCGGGCGTCCTCGATGGCCTCGCAGAACGCCGGGGCGGGAATGCCCCGCCGGACGTGCGAGTACGGGGTGATGGTCAGCTCCGCGTACCGGACCTGCTGGCGGGCCAGCTCCCGGGCCACCTCGTGGGTGAGGATCCAGACGTCCTCCGGGTCCCGGATGAGGTCCACGACGCTCAGGTACACCTCGATGAAGTGCGCGAAGTCGCGGAACTCGAAGTAGGCGGCCAGCGCGTCCGGGTCCGTCGGCACGGGGGTGCGTCCCTCGTGGCGGGCGGCCAGCTCGGCGACGATCCGGGGCGAGGCGGAGCCGACGTGGTGCACGTGCAGCTCCGCCTTGGGCAGGCCGGCGATGAAGGTGGGCAGGTCGGTCACGGGTTCTCCTGAACATGGTCGCCGGTGCGGGCGACGACGAAGACGCGGCGGAACGGGAAGTACACCTGACCCTGCCGCACCGGGTACGCCGCGGCGAGCCGTACCCCCAGCTCGGCCCGGAAGGCGGACCAGCCGGCGGCGTCCAGCGCGGCCCGGACCGGGCGCAGCGCGGTGCCCTCCATCCAGACCAGCACCAGGTGCTCGGCCGCGGGTCGGGCCGGTAGCAGGTGCACGTAGGTAGTCTCCCAGGCGTCCACAGCGCAGCCGGCGGCGGTCAGCAGCGCCGCGTAGTCGGCCGGATCGTCGACCGGGTCGGCGCGCAGCAGCGGGGCGACGTCGGCCCGCCAGGTCGGTCGGTCGGCGACCTCCCGCAGGGCGCGATGCGAGTCGGCGTCGAAGTTGCCGGGGACCTGCATGGCGAGCCACGCCCCGGCGGGCAGCTCGGCGGCCCACCGGCGCAGCAGCTCCTGGTGGCCGGGGACCCACTGCAGCGCCGCGTTGCTGACCACCACGTCCTCGTCGCCGGCCGGACGCCAGTCGCGCAGGTCGGCCACCGCGAAGTCGACCGGCGCGCCGAGGGCCGCGGCCCGTTCGATCATGTCGGGTGAGGAGTCCAGGCCGAGCACGCGGCTCGTCGGCCAGCGCTCGGCGAGGGTGGCGGTGAGCTGGCCGGGGCCGCAGCCGAGGTCGACCACCGCCCGGGGTCGCCCGGCCGGGATCCGGGCGACGAGGTCGTGAAACGGCCGCGACCGCTCGTCGCCGAAGCGCAGGTAGGCCGTCGGATCCCACATGATCGCCTCCTAAACCGTACGTGCGTACTGTTTACGGTACGGCTCGCCTGGCACCGTGGCAACCCGATCACTAGGCTCGGGGCATGGAACAGCGCAGCTTCAACCGGCTCGGCCGGACCGTTGGCGCGGTCGGCCTGGGCGCGTGGCAACTCGGGGCCGACTGGGGCACCGTCAGCGAGGACGACGCGATGGCGGTGCTCGCCGCCGCCGTGGACGCCGGGGTCACCTTCCTCGACACCGCCGACGTGTACGGCGACGGCCGCAGCGAGCAGCTGATCGGCCGCTTCCTGCGCACCCGACCCGACGCCGGGCTGACCGTCGCCACCAAGATGGGCCGCCGCGTCGAGCAGCGGCCCGAGGCGTACACCCTGGCCAACTTCCGGCAGTGGACCGACCGCTCCCGGGCCAACCTGGGCATGGACACCCTCGACCTGGTCCAGTTGCACTGCCCGCCCACCGTGGTCTTCTCCTCCGACGAGGTCTTCGACGGCTTGGACACCCTGGTCGCCGAGAAGGCCATCGCCGGGTACGGGGTCAGCGTCGAGACCTGCGACCAGGCCCTCACCGCGATCGCCCGACCGGGGGTGGCGAGCGTCCAGATCATCCTCAACGCGGTCCGCCACAAGCCCCTGGAGCGGGTGCTGCCCGCCGCGGCGGCAGCCGGCGTCGGCATCATCGCCCGCGTGCCGCTCGCCAGCGGCCTGCTCTCCGGCCGCTACGACGAGCACACCGAGTTCCCCGCCGACGACCACCGCAACTTCAACCGGCACGGCGCGGCCTTCGACGTCGGGGAGACGTTCTCCGGAGTCGACTTCGACCGGGGTCTGGCCGCCGTACGTCGGCTGGCCCCGCTGGTCGACGCGGACCGCACGATGGCGCAGTTCGCACTGCGCTGGGTGCTGGACCAGGTGGGCGTCACAGTGGTCATCCCCGGTGCCCGCGACGCCGACCAGGCCCGACGCAACGCCGCGGCGGCCGCCCTGTCCCCGCTCACCGACGAGCAGTTGACAGCCGTCCGCGAGGCCTACGACGAGCTGATCCGCCCGCAGGTGCACGACCGGTGGTGACCCGCGCGCCCGGGATGCTCGCGTCGCACCGTCCGGCCGGCGATGCTGGACGGCGGCGTGCCGCCCCGGGCGGCGGAGAGGGGACGCGATGAGGGGCTGGCTTCCGCTCACCCTCGGCCTGCTGGCCGTGGTGATCGGCGCGGTGTGGACGGTCCAGGGCC
This sequence comes from Micromonospora sp. C97, assembly GCF_018070385.1. Classification (NCBI taxonomy): domain Bacteria; kingdom Bacillati; phylum Actinomycetota; class Actinomycetes; order Micromonosporales; family Micromonosporaceae; genus Micromonospora; species Micromonospora sp. C97. Next base: position 2,034 of record NZ_JAGPXU010000048.1, on the reverse strand, counting down.
TCGGCTACGTCGACGGCAGCGTGATGACCGACCAGAAGATCTGGGCGGTGGTCGGTCCGCTCGTGGCGTTGGCCGGGCTGGTGGTGCTCTGGCTCGGTCTGCGCTCGCGTCGACGCTGAGCGCTCGCTCCACTGGGGAGCCCGAACACGTGTGCAGCCCCGCATCCCGATGGGATGCGGGGCTGCACAGTTACCCTTGGGCCGGATCGTCCCACTGGCCGGCGGGGGCCGGCCGTCCTACTCAGATGGGACGGACCTGCTCGGCCTGCGGGCCCTTCTGACCCTGCGCGATCTCGAACTCCACCCGCTGGTTCTCCTCCAGCGAGCGGTAGCCGCTGGTCTGGATGGCCGAGAAGTGGACGAACACGTCAGCACCCCCACCATCGACGGTGATGAAGCCGAAGCCCTTGTCAGCGTTGAACCACTTCACGGTTCCCTGAGCCATGTGTATCTCCCTCTAAAAACTGGCGGCCGTGCACGCCGTCCGGCCGATTGGCCGTTTTTGAGCAGCGGTGCCTGAGGCGGCCCCACGAAGGAGACTTCTCTCAACCCACGCCATCTCGCAACAGCGGGGACCAGCAAATCACGGACGCAAAAAGTCTGTCACGACCTCTCCGACGAATTTCTCCGACATGTGACCTGACGGATGCCTCAGGCGTGCCGGGTGGCGGGTGATGCCATGCGAAAGCCCCCTTCCCATCGATGCGGGAAGGGGGCTGACGTCGCTGTCTGGTCAGTCCGGCCAGCTGCCGGTCATCCGGCGTACGCCGACCGCGCCGCCCCGGTCCACGGCGGCCCGGACGACCGCGAAGATGGCGCCCTGCAATGCCGCGGCCGCCAGGATCTCGCCCCAGCCGCGATCCTCGTCGGTCGCGTTGGGCGCCTCACCGTCGCCCGCAGTGACCTTCCAGACCTGCCGGAAGATCGCCCCGGCCACCGCCCCCGCGGCGATGCCCATCAACACGCCGACCGGCCGGTACGCGACCCTGCCGATGCTCTTACTCACCTACGCCTCCCCCGCACGATCATCAACACCACAACGGTGGCCACCGCACCGGCCGCGATGGCCGCCCACGGCATCGGGTTGCGGCGCACCAACTCGCCCTTGTCGTACGCCTGTGCGCGTACCAACTCGCTTTTCTCGTGGGCCCGCGCCCGCGCCATCCCCGCGCCCCGCACGGCCTGCCCGCGGACCCGGGCGACGGTCTGTGCCGCCTGCTCACGCATCCGCTCCTTGGCCTGCTCGGCGGACTCCCTGAGACGCGCCTTGACGTCGGCCTTGGCGGCCAACGCCTCCATCGTCTCGCCCAGCTCGACCCTGGTGCGACGAATCTCCTCGCGCAGCGCCTCCGTGTCGCCGGTCCCGTTGCCGGTCATTGCCGCCCCCTGTCCTTCACCGCGGCGGTGACGGTGTCCATGTCTGCCCGGAGGCTGCGGACCGTGGCCGCCGGGACCGGCGGGACGGCACGACTGACCTGCTTCTTGCCCACCAGGGCGAGGATGCCGGCCACCAGGAAGCAGGCCACCGCCACGATCAGCGCCGCGGCCCAGGCGGGCAACACCAGGTCGAGCAGCAGGATCGCCGTGGCGACCAGCGCACCCAGGCCGAAGAACGCGAGCGCGCCGCCGCCGCCGAACAGGCCGATCCCGATGCCCGCGTGCTTACCCTTCTGGGTCAACTCCGCTCGGGCCAGCGTCAGTTCGTCCCGCACGAGGCGGGAGATCTGCTCGGTGGCTCGTTGCACCAACTCGGCGGTGGAGGGCTCGCTCCCATTCTGGGATGTGCGGGCTTTCGCCACGTCAGCCATGCTGTCCTCCTTTCCTCATCACCGCGCTGTATGCCCGGAGTCGCCGCTCGTCAATCCTAAAGCGCGCCAAGTGGCGCACCGTCGGTGTTGTCCGCACGCCGCGCCGCCGATACGCGGCCACAGCCGCCGCGATCACGCCAGAGACGTCCGGCAGCACATCCCCCACCCAAGCCCGACCAAACCTCCCCGAACGGACCCCTCACCCGGCGCGCTCCCCGCCCCCGCCC
>NZ_JAGPXU010000047.1:0-18621 GCF_018070385.1 Micromonospora sp. C97 | reverse complement strand
GGGTGGGGTGGGGTGGGGTGGGGGTTCAGGGGTTAGGGATGTGGGGTGGGCCACAGGTGGGGGTGGCGACGGGTTGGTTACTGGCGAGTAGCATTCGAGGGAAACGTGCCCGTGTCGGCGACCCTTGTTCGGTCCGGCGCGCCCTCCCGGCGCGACGGCCGGATCATGGTCGATTAGGAGGCTCAAGTGCCCCGTGAAGTTCGCGACGTCGTCTTCGTCGACGGCGTCCGTACCCCGTTCGGCAAGGCGGGTGGCATGTACGCCAACACCCGCGCCGACGACCTGGTGATCCGCTGCATCCGGGAACTGCTGCGTCGCAACCCGCAGCTGCCCCCGGAGCGGGTCGAGGAGGTCGCCATCGCGGCCACCACCCAGATCGGCGACCAGGGCCTCACCATCGGCCGCACCGCCGCCCTGCTGGCCGGGCTGCCCAAGACCGTCCCCGGCTTCGCCATCGACCGGATGTGCGCCGGCGCGATGACCGCCGTCACGACCGTGGCCAGCGGCATCGCCATGGGCGCGTACGACGTCGCCATCGCCGGTGGCGTGGAGCACATGGGCCGCCACCCGATGGGTGAGGGCGTCGACCCCAACCCGCGCATCGTCGCGGAGAAGCTCGTCGACCCGTCCGCGCTCGTCATGGGTGCCACCGCGGAGAACCTGCACGACCTGGTCCCGCACATCACCAAGGCACGCACCGACGCGTTCGCGCTCGCCTCGCAGCAGAAGACCGCCAAGGCGTACGCCAACGGCAAGCTCCAGGACGACCTGGTGCCGATGTCGATCCGCGACGCCGAGGGCGGCTGGGGTCTGGCCACCGTTGACGAGGCGCCCCGGGACACCTCGCTGGAGAAGCTGGGCACCCTGAAGACCCCGTTCCGCCCGCACGGCAAGGTCACCGCGGGCAACGCGGCCGGCCTCAACGACGGCGCCACCGCGAGTCTGCTGGCCGACGAGGCCACCGCCCGCGAGCTGGGGCTGCCGGTCGCCATGCGGCTGGTGTCGTTCGGGTTCGTCGGCGTCGAGCCCGAGGTGATGGGTGTCGGCCCGATCCCGTCGACGGAGAAGGCGCTGCGCCTGGCCGGGCTCAGCATCGACGACATCGGCCTGTTCGAGCTGAACGAGGCGTTCGCCGTGCAGGTGCTCGCCTTCCTCGACCACTTCGGCATCGCCGACGACGACGCGCGGGTCAACCAGTGGGGCGGCGCGATCGCCATCGGCCACCCCCTCGCCTCCTCCGGCGTGCGGCTGATGACGCAGCTGGCCCGCCAGTTCGCCGAGCACCCCGAGGTCCGCTACGGCCTCACCGCGATGTGCATCGGCATCGGCATGGGCGGCACTGTCATCTGGGAGAACCCGCACTGGACGGAGGGCAACAAGTGAGCACGCTCGCCGCACCGAACGAGGTCGTCACCCGGGCGCTGCTGCGCCAGGTGAACGTACCGGGGCTGGACCGGCCGGCCGCCCTGATCACGCTCGACAACGGCTTCGACCACACCAAGCCGAACACGTTCGGGCCGGGTGGGCTGGCCAGCCTGGACGAGGCGATCACCGCCGCGCTCGCCGCCGATCCGGCGTTCATCGCGGTCACCGGCAAGCCGTACATCTTCTGCGTGGGCGCGGACATCGTCGGCCTGCCGCAGCTCGCCGACCGCGCGCAGGCGCTGGAGATCGGCCGGCTCGGCCACCGGGTCTTCGCCCGGCTCAAGGACAGCACCGTTCCCACGTTCGCGTTCGTCAACGGCGCGGCGATGGGCGGCGGCCTGGAGCTGGCGTTGCACTGCCACTACCGGACGCTCTCCGGTGGTGCGGCGGCCCTCGCGCTGCCCGAGGTCTCCCTCGGTCTGGTGCCCGGCTGGGGCGGCACCCAGCTGCTGCCGAACCTGATCGGCATCCCGGCGGCCACCCAGGTGATCATCCAGAACCCGCTGATGCAGAACAAGATGCTCAAGCCGAAGCAGGCCGCCGAGCTGGGCATCGCGGACATCCTGTTGGAGCCGGCGGACTTCCTGGAGCGGTCCCTGGAGTGGGCGGCCGGGGTGGTCCGGGGTCAGGTCACCGTGACCCGGCCCGATGTCGACAAGGACATGTGGGCGGGCGTGCTCTACTTCGCCCGGGAGACGCTGAACCAGCGGCTGCACGGTGCGGTCCCGGCCGCGTACAAGGCGCTGGACCTGCTGGAGACGGCGAAGGACGCCGACTTCGCGACCGGCACCGCCGCCGAGGACGAGGCCCTCGCGGACCTGGTCTTCTCCGAGGAGCTGCGCAGCGGCCTGTACGCCTTCGACCTGGTGCAGCGGCGGGCCAAGCGGCCGGCCGGCGCACCGGACAAGGGTCTGGCCCGCACGATCACCAAGGTCGGCATCGTCGGCGCCGGCCTGATGGCCAGCCAGCTGGCGCTGCTGTTCGCCCGTCGCCTTCAGGTGCCGGTGGTGATGACCGACCTCGACCAGTCCCGGGTGGACAAGGGCGTCGGCTACGTGCACACCCAGATCGAGAAGGCCGTCACCAAGGGCCGGATGGACAAGAACACCGCCGCCAAGCTGTACGGCCTGGTCAGCGGCACAGTCGACAAGAGCGCCTTCGCGGACGCCGACTTCGTCATCGAGGCGGTCTTCGAGGATCTGGGCGTCAAGAAGCAGGTCTGGGCCGAGCTGGAGAAGATCGTCTCTCCGGAGGCGGTGCTCGCCACCAACACCAGCTCGCTGTCGATCACCGAGATGGCCGCCGAGCTGGAGCACCCGGAACGGGTGGTCGGCTTCCACTTCTTCAACCCGGTGGCGGTGCTGCCGCTGCTGGAGATCGTCCGGGGCGAGCGCACCGACGACGCCACCCTCGCCACCGCGTTCGCGGTCGGCAAGCAGCTGAAGAAGTCCAGCGTGCTGGTCAAGGACGCCCCGGCGTTCGTGGTCAACCGGCTGCTCACCCGCTTCCTGGGCACCGTCTTCGCCGCCGTGGACGCCGGCACCCCGCTGGACGTGGCGAACAGCGCACTGGACCCGCTGGGCCTGCCGATGCGCCCGCTCGCCCTGCTCCAGCTGGTCGGGCCGGCCGTCGCGTACCACGTGGGCGGCACCCTGCACGCCGCGTACCCGGACCGGTTCGGGGTCAGCGAGAACCTCAAGCGGATCGCCGACTCGGGTCAGCCGATCGTCGTCGACGACCAGGTCAACGAGGACGTCGCCAAGCTGCTCGTGGTCGGTGACCAGCCGCTGACCGCAGAGCAGGTACGGCAGAACGCGCTCGACGCGCTCGCGCAGGAGATCCGGCTGATGCTGGACGAGGGTGTGGTCGCCGAGGCGCAGGACATCGACCTGTGCATGATCCTGGGCGCCGGTTGGCCGTTCCACCTGGGCGGCGTCACGCCGTACCTGGACCGGACCGGCACCTCCGAGCGGGTCACCGGGCAGCGGTTCCTGCCGCGCGGCGCGGCGAGCCTGCCGGCCTGACCGATCGCAGAAACACCGTCGCGCGGGTCGCGTGCGACCTGCTGAGGTTTAGATCTCCCGCTGCACGTGGTAGGCATATCCAACATCGGTGCACCGGTAGTTGGTGTCGTTGTTGACCCCTGACATTGCGGCCTGAGTGGAACAGGTGACCAGCCCGACAGGCGTGTGAGGGTAGCTCGACACAAAGACCCAGGCCGCCTGAGCAGGCGAGGCGACGGCCACCAGTGCGGCAGTCAAGGCCACGGAAGTGATTGCGGTCCGGACAACAGTCCTCTTCATACCAGTCCCCGATTCCTCAAGAGCAATCAACGCCAACCAAAAGTATTCGAAGGACGTCAATTGCCTGCAACGTGTTAACGGTGATGAATTTTTATCACGGTCCCTCGGGGCGGTCAAGCGTGCGATAGGCGATGGTGGTTACCTGACACATCGGAGCACGTCACAGCGCCATCAAGGGACGGGGCAGCGGGATGACCCACGGCTGCGGTAGCATTCGACCTGACAGGGCTCGCCGCAACAATACTGTCCGCTCGGTTCGTGATGCATTTTCCCTGACCGCGAGGGTTGCAAGTGTTTGGATCTTACGCTAGCGCTAACGTTATTCTTCGCCGGCATAGCAGTTTAGTGTCGCGCACGAGGTGGTGGGATCCCTCATAGTGCATGCCCGACGGCCTACACAGCAATCCCGGCCCCCTGGTCGAGCTGTGGTCGATTCTGCCAACGCCGGTCTTCCATTGCAGGCAACTCTGAACTCGTTACCCCAGGGGCATAACCCGGCCTGATCAATCGGGTGTCGACCATTCGCTTCTCCCCTAAGCGGGCAAGCGCTCAGGCCGTAACTACCGGCGCCGCCGCTCCGCAAAGTTGGCTAGTGTCGTGAGTCGTTAATTCAGCGGAAGATAGCAGGCTGTCGGTAGCCACATACCGCGGCCGAATTAACGACTCAGGACACTAGAGAGCCGAGCCTGGCCCGCTCGGCGGTGAGGCGCGCTGCGGCGACGGGAACACCGAGAGCGTGCCGTTGGGCATCTGCGTCTGGGCCGACCGGGGCAGCCTGGGCATGGTGGTGATGTACGTCAAGTCCGCCGACCAGGCCAAGGCCGAGTTCACCGCGATCCGGGGCCAGGTCGAGCAACAGTCCTGAGCCGTACGAGACAGTGGGCCCCGGCCACCCCTGTGGTGACCGGGGCCCACGCCGTACGTCGACTGTCAGGCCGGTTCGGCGACCTCCGACGCGGCCAGCGCTGCCGCCGCGGCCCGCGCCGCTGCCGCCGCCGCCCGCTCGGCCGCGTTGCCGAGCACACAGAACTCGTTGCCCTCCGGGTCGGCGAGCACCACCCAGCCACCGCCGGTCGGGCTGACCCGGTCGGCGACGAGCGTCGCGCCGATGCCGAGCAGTCGCTCGACCTCCTCGGCGCGGGTCCGGTCGGCGGGTTGCAGGTCAAGGTGCAGCCGGTTCTTCACCGTCTTGCCCTCGGGCACGGCGATGAACAGCACCTCCGGGCCGCCCGGCGGCAGGAGCATCGCCTCCGGGTCACCGGGGAAGTCGTCGGGCTGCCGGGGGCAGTCGAAGACCTGCGCCCAGAAGCCGGCCAGCGCGTACGTGTCGGAACAGTCGATGCTGATGTTGTGGATCGTCGAGCTCACTGGTGGTCCTCCACAGTGGTGGTGGCGACACGTTCGCCGGCGCTGCGGAGCACGCAGAACTCGTTCCCCTCCGGGTCGGCGAGCACCGCCCAGCCCGTTCCGTCGGCAAGCCGTCGGTCGGCGACCATCGTGGCCCCGAGGCCGAGCACCCGCTCGACTTCCTCGTCCCGGGTCCGGTCGACCGGTTCCAGGCAGATGTGGACCCGGTTCTTGGTCACCTTGTCCTCCGGCACCTCCTGGAAGAACAGGTGGGGGGTGGTGCCGCCCGGCGGCACCACTGCCGCCTCCGGATCACCGGGGGCGTCCTCGTCGTGCCGGGCGTAACCGAGCACCGCCGACCAGAAGCCGGCCAGGGCGTACGTGTCGTGACAATCGAAACTGATGTTGCGGATCCGTGGATACACGGGTGGTCCTCCATGTTCGGATGAGGACGCTCCGCCGCCCGGGGTCAGCCTGCGAAGACCAGGGGTGCGGAGCCTTGACTGGTGGACATCGACGCACCCCCCTTCACTCTCTGAGCTGACGCGGTGATCTTGCCAGCGGGTGAGCGTCGCGCGCAACCCCGTTCAGCCGGCGGCGGGCACCGCCGGGGTGTCCGCCGACGGCAACGTCACCGTCACCTCCAGACCACCGCCGGGCTGCGCGACCACCCGTACGGTGCCGCCGTGCGCGTCGCAGACCGCCCGGACGATGGACAGCCCCAGACCGGACCCGCGAGCGCCGGTGCGTTCCCGGCCACCGCGCCGGAACGGCTCGAACAGCCCCGGAACGTCGGCCTGGTCCACCTCGAAGCCGGTGTTGCCCACCACCAGCCAGGACCGTTCGCCGTCGGTGCCGGTGCGCACCCACAGCCGGCCGTGCAGGTGGTTGTAGCGGACCGCGTTCTCGATGAGGTTGCCGGCCAACCGGTCCAGCAGGCCGGGGTCGCCGACGACCGGCGCCGGCTTCAGCGACGTCTGCACCCGCAGGCCGATCCGTTCCACCTCGCGGCGCATCGCCGACAGGGCGTTGGCGGTGCCGGCGGCGAGGTCGCACTCCGTCCGCCGACCCAGCCGCCGACCGGCCTGTGCCTCGCTGCGCGCCAGCACCAGCAGCGCGTCCACCAGGCTGTTGGCCCGCTCGGAGGCGTCCCGGACCACAGTCGCCATCCGCCGGTACTCGGCGGCGTCCGCCTCGTCGTCACTGAGCGTCACGTCGATCTCGGTGCGCATCACGGCGAGCGGGGTACGCAGCTCGTGCGAGGCGTTCGCCACGAAACGTTTCTGCGCCTCGAACGCGGACGCGATCCGGTCCAGCATGTCGTCGAACGTCTTCGCCAGCTCGGCCACCTCGTCGTCGGCGCCCGAGTAGCCGATCCGCTGGTCCAGGGTCGCCTCACCGAGCCGCTGCGCGGTCGCGGTGACCTGGTGCAGGGGGCGCAGCGCCCGACCCGCCACCGCGTACGCCCCGGCCACCCCGACCACGCTGATCGCCAACAGCGCCACCAGGCCCTTGGCCAGCAGCTCCCCCGAGGCGGCGTCGACCAACTGCCGCTGCCACTCGCCGGCGTCCAACTCCCGGCCGTCGGAGAGCAGCACTGTCGTGCCGGGCACCAACTCGTCGGTGGGGCGCAGCGCGTCGCGGACCAGCAGCCACGCCAACAGCACCAGGATCGCTCCGGCGCCGATCAGCAGCACCCCGTTGAGCACTGTCAACCGCAACCGCAGGGTGGGCCGCAACCGGCGACTCACCGTGCCACCTCGGTTCGCGACTGCGGGGCTCGCACACCCGGCTCACTCCTCGCGCTCACAGATTCACCTCGGCGGTGCGGTAGCCAGCGCCGACCACCGTCTCGATCAGCGGCGGGTCGCCGAGCTTCTTGCGCAGGGTCATCACGGTGACCCGGACGATGGTGGTGAACGGGTCGGTGTTGGCGTCCCAGACCCGTTCCAGCAACTCCTCACTGGAGACCACCGCGCCGCGCGCCTTGAGCAGCTCACTGAGCACCCCGAACTCCTTGTTGGTGAGGTCCACCGGCACTCCGGCGCGGGTGGCCACCCGGCGGGCCGGGTCGAGCACCAGGTCGGCCAGTTCGAGCACCGGCGGCGCCGCCGGGGTCGCCCGCCGGCCCAGCGCCTGCACCCGGGCGACCAACTCGTCGAAGGCGAACGGCTTGGGCAGGTAGTCGTCCGCGCCGAGCTGCAACCCCTCCACCCGGTCGGCCACCGTGCCGCTCGCGGTGAGCATCAACACCCGGGTCAGCGCACCGGAGGCCGCCAGGTCCGCGCAGATCTGATCGCCGTGCACGCCGGGCAGGTCGCGGTCGAGCACCACCACGTCGTACCGGGTGACGAAAGCGGCCTCGTGGCCGGCGTCGCCGTCGTACGCCACGTCGACGGCCATCCCCCGCTTACGCAACCCGCGCGCGATCGCGTCGGCGAGGTTGCGCTCGTCCTCGACCACCAGTACCCGCATCCCGGCCTCCTCGCTGCTGACCACCGACAACCTAGTGCCGCCCGGCAACCATCGTCCCCCGCCGCGGGCACCGGTCGGCGTTGCGGGCCTCCGCCGCGTACGCGATGCTGGCCGGCGGCACCGAGCGACGGACGGACCTGGCATGACCACTGCGGCACCGACCATCCGGCGGGACATCGCCTACCGGGGTTTCCACCTGCCGGCCGACACGGCCACCGGCAGCGGCGACGGCCTGCGCGCCGGTGATCGGGGCCTCACCCTCGACGGCGGTGACCAGCGGGGCACCTGGACGTCGCCGCCGGTGCCGGTCGGCTTCGCCGTCGCCGAGGTGGTGCCGTCCTGGACGGCGGACACCCCGGACGGCTGTTGGATCGAGGTCGACCTGCGCGGTTGGCACGACGACGCGCCCAGCACCGACTGGTACCGGCTGGCCCGCTGGGCCGCCGGCGACCACACGGTACGGCGCACGTCGGTGCCCGGCCAGCGTGACAGCGTCGCCCGGGTCGACACCGACACCCTGATCGTCACCGGGGCGACGGTCACCGGTTGGCAGGCGCGGGTGACCTTGTGCCGGCCCGCCGGCAGCCCGACCGGCCCGGTGCTGCGCAGCGTCGGCGCGGTCGCCACCGGGCCGACCTCGACCGACCAGCGGCACGAGCGGGAACCCGCCTCGACCGCCGCGCGTGGGATCGTGCTGGACGTGCCCCGCTACTCGCAGCGGCTGCACGCCGGCCAGTACCCGCAGTGGGGTGGCGGCGGCGACTCCTGGTGCAGCCCCACCTGCACCTCGATGGTGCTCGCCTACTGGGGCGCGGAGCCGACACCGGACCACTACGCCTGGGTGCAGCCGTCCGGTCCCCGACCGGTGGTGGTGCACGCCGCCCGACACTGCTACGACCACGCGTACGCCGGGGCCGGGAACTGGCCGTTCAACACCGCGTACGCCGGTCTGCACGGGGTGGACGCGTTCGTCACCCGGCTGCGGTCGCTGGTCGAGGCGGAGGCGTTCATCGCCGCCGGCATCCCCCTGATCGTCTCCGCCGCGTTCCGGGCCGGCGAGGTGCCGGGGCTCGGGTACGACACCGGAGGGCACCTGATGGTGCTGGTCGGCTTCACCGCCGACGGTGACCCGGTGCTCAACGACCCGTACGCCCCGGACGACGACGCGGTCCGCCGTACCGTGCCTCGGCAGGGGTTCGAGGCGGTCTGGCAACGCGGCAGCGGCGGGGTGGCGTACGTGGTGCGACCCGCGTCGGTGCCCCTGCCCCCGTCGCCGGCCCAGGCCAACTGGTGATCAGTCGGTCAGTTTCCAGAGCTGGTACGAGCCGGGCGCGGCGACACTGCACACCAGGTAACCGGTGACCGCCTGACAGTCCCCGGTGGCACGGGGCAGCACGTCCACGACCCGCGTCTTCGCGGCGCCGACGTCCAACTCGCCGACGAGCACCCCACCGTCGGGATGCCGGCGGATGCCGACCAGCCGGCCGACACCGAGTTGGTACAGCTCCCACCGGCCCAGGTCGGCCAGCTGCCGGCCGGTCAGCGCGTCGAGCACGATGTACTGCTCCAGCGGCCCGATGCCGCTGATGTTGGCCATCAGCCGGCCGTCGGTCGGCCAGGCCCACCCCCACCGGCTGCTGCGCCAGCGCACCTCGCCGGTCGCCGGGTCGAGCGCCTGCAGCTCGTTGTTGCCGGTGCGCAGGCACAGGACGGGGCCACAGTCCAGCGTGAAGTCGACGTTGACCCGGGTGCGGGTCCAGCGTCGGTCGAGCCGGTCCAGTCCGTACGCGGTGACCGCGCCCGAGCCCCTGTCGACGGCCAGCAGCAGGTCGTCTATCAGGTCCAGTCCGATCGGACCACGGTCGGGCGGGCGCAGGTCGGCACGGGCCAGCACCGCCCCGGTGATCGCGTCGCGTACCTCGACCGGCCCGTCCAACTGGTTGAGCACCACCCGGTCCACTCCGCGCTCGTCGCCCCGCACTGTCACGTCGGCGGTGACGCCCGACAGCTGCCAGCGCACCGTGCCGCAGCACGGATCGATCGCGCGCACACTGGACGGTTCGGTCTCGCCGCCGCTGCGCAGCAGCAGGTTGCCGTCGGTCAGCTTGGTGACGGTGCCCGGCTGCTGCCAGCGGTACGCCCCGGTCGCCCGGTCCAGGGCGATGGTGCGGGTCTCCCGACCCTCCGGGCCGATCTCGTACCCGGTGGTCAGCAGCATCCCGTTCAGCGACGTCATACCCCAGTACCGGGCCTCCGCCGACAGCGGCACCTGCCAGACCGGCTCGCCGTCGGGCAGCCGGTACGCGGCCAGCCGCCCCTGCCGCCTCGGGCTCGTCGGCTCCATCACCAGCAGTAGGTCTCCATCGATCATGACGTCGGATCCGGGCCTGGCCGGCAGCGTCACCGGGGCCGGGCGCGACGGCGTCACCGCGCCGGCGGCGAGCGTGACCAGGGCGAGCAGCACGACCAGCGCGCAGCGCAACGTGCGACCGTGGGCGCGGGGCGGGCGGGGCAGCGGGTCCGGGTCCGGGCCGTGCCGCAGCTCGCCGAGGTCGATCACCGAGTCGCTCACCGCGTCAACCTCCACAGGGCGGTCGTGCCGTCCAGGCGCTGGCAGAGCAGCACCGGCAGGGACGCCTGGCAGCTGCCGGCGATGCCGGGCAGCACGTCGACGATCCGCGCTCGGCCGGCCACCAGGTCGAGTTCGGCGACGACCATCCGACCGTCGTCGCCCCGCCGTACGCCGACCAGCGGGTCGTCGGCGTCGAGCACGGGCATCAGGCTCCACCCGCCCAGCTCGGTCCGTACCTGCCCGGTCGCCGCGTCCCGCACCGCGTACCCCCGGCCGGGCACTGCCATCAGCAGCCGGCCGGACCGGACGTCGGCCAGCACGTCCTGGCCCGGTTCCGACCAGCGCACCGCGCCGGTGGCCGGATCGAGCACCTGGAGGCCGCCGGTCTGCGGGACCGCGCAGAGCAGACCGCCGCAGTCGAGCACGTGCGACACCAGCGTCACCTCGGCCGTCCACAATGGTGCCAGGTCGGCCAGCGCGAAGCTCACCAGCCGGGTGCTGCCGGGCGGGACGAGCAGCAGCAGCTCGTTGACGACCTGCACCCGCTGGTACGCCGAACGGTCACCGGGCAGCGTGTCGATGCTGCGCAGCAGGTGGCCGCTGCCGGCGTCGTGCACCTGCACCTCGCCGGTCGGTTGCAGGAGCACGAAGCGGTCGACCTGGCCCGCCGGGTCGTGGTGGTAGGTGGGGTTGGCGGCCGGCGGAATCGGCACCGACCAGAGCACCCGGCCGGTGTCGGGCGCGACCCCGCTCACCGCGCCCGACCCGTCCTCCCGACCGTCGGTCAGCAGCAGCCCACCGTCCGCTGTCGGTTGCAGCGACCCCGGATGCTGCCAGCGTTGCCGGCCGGTCACGGCGTCGAAGGCGGTGGTCTGGAACACCCGGTTCGGGGCGCTGACCGCCGTGGCCAACACCAACCCCCGCTCGATGCGGACGTCGAGGTAGTCACCGGTGCGGGCCAGCGGCGCCTGCCACCGCCGTCGCACGGCGGCGCCGGCCGGTGCCGGCTGGGCGTACGCGCTCAGGTACCGGTCACCGTCGGGTATCGGCGGATCGACCACGAAGACGCTCTCCGCGGCCAGGTACGCCGTGGCCGTCCGGGACGCCGGCACCACACTCACCGTGCGCTGCGCCCACGGGGCGGCGGCGGCCAGCACCACCAGGCTGAGCAGCAGCACCGTCGCGCCCTGCAGCGGGCGAGCGGCGGCACGCGGGCCGCGGATCGACGGCGCCGACGGGGGCTCGTCCCGAATCTCACCCAGCTCGATGATCGACAACGACCGTCCTTCCGTCACCAGGTAAGGCTGGCCGACGGGTCACCGTCCGGCAAACCGACCGTCAGCGCACCGGCCCGGCAAAAGCGACGGAACCCCGCCTGTACGATGGCGCGTCGTGGCTGTGCCGGTGGTAGACCCTTCGCTGAATCCCCTGACCGACGCCGACCCGGCCGAGGTGGAGCCGACACGGCGGCCTCGGCGCCGTCCGGCCCGAACCGACCTGTTGGCCCTCGGAGCCTATGTGCTGCTGGGCGTCTTCGTCTGCCTCAACTACTGGGGTGACGTCAACGGCCGGGTCTCCTCGCACCTGCCCACCGATCACAGCTGGTTCGAGTGGTTGTTCGCGCACGGCGCGTACTCGGTGCGCCACCTGGAGAACCCGCTCTTCACGGCCCGGCAGAACGCCCCGGACGGGGTGAACATGATGGCCAACACCTCGCTGCTCGGGGTGACACTGCCGCTGGCCCCGCTGACCATGCTGCTCGGTCCCCAGGTGATGTACGCGCTCTATCTGGGTGCGGCGCTGGCGGCCACCGCCGGCACCGGGTACTGGATGCTCTCCCGCCACCTGGTGCGCTCCCGGGCGGCGGCGTTCGTCGGCGGCGCGTTCCTCGGCTTCGCGCCGGGAATCATCCACCACGCCAACGGCCAACCGAACTTCGTGTCCAATTTCCTGCTCCCGCTGATCGTGGTGCGGGTGCTCACCCTGGCCGAGCCGGGCCGGTGGCGGCGCAACGGGCTGGTGCTCGGGGCGCTGGTGGCGTACCAGATCTTCATCAACGAGGAGATGTTGCTGCTCACCGCGCTGGCCTGCCTGGTCATCGTGCTCGCGTACGCCGTGCAGCGGCCGCGGGCCACCCGGGCCGCCGCCGGCACGTTCCTGGCCGGGCTCGGCGTGGCCGGTGGGCTGGCCCTGGTGCTCACCGCATATCCGATCTGGTTCCAGTTCAACGGCCCGCAGTCCTACCGGGGCCTGCAGGGCGGCGTGTTCCACAACTGGGGCGAGGACCTGGTCGCCTTCGTCACCTTCGCTCGGGACACCTGGGCCGGTAACCCGGAGGTGGAGAAGACCATCGGCCTGACCGAGCAGAACACCTGGTTCGGTTGGCCGCTGGTGCTGCTCTCGCTGGTGGCTCTGGTGCTGCTGGTGCGCCGGTCGCTGGCCGCGCGGATCGTCGCGGTGCTCATCGTGGTGTTCAGCGTGGCCGCGATCGGGCCGTGGGTGCGTTTCAACGGTGTGGAGACCGACATTCGCGGCCCGTGGTCGTACGTGTCGGACGACCTGCCGCTGGTCGAGATGATGATGCCGACCCGGTTGACGCTGGTGGTCGCCGCCGCGGTGGGCGTCCTGCTCGCGTTGACCTGGGACGCCGCGTACCGGCAGGGACGCCCGGTGGCCGACCGGCCGAGGGTGCCGGCCCAGCGCGCGGGCGACGCGGCCCCGGCGGCGTCCGCCGACGAGCCGGCCGCGCCGGTCGCCGCGCGCCGTCGGTGGCTGCGCCCGGTGGGGTACGCGGCGGTCGCCCTCGCCGTGCTGCCGCTCTTCCCCCGGCCGCTGCCCGCCCAGCAGATCGACCCGCCGCCGCACTTCATCAGCGCGGGCGGCTGGCGGCCGTACGTGCCGGCGGGCCGGACCCTGGTGCCGGTGCCGATCCCCAGCAACGTGCACGGCCTGCCGACGCTGCGCTGGAGCGCGCTGACCGGGCAGGAGTTCCCTGTCCCGGGCGGCTACTTCATCGGCCCGAACGAGCTGGGCGAGGGGGTCTTCGGCGCGCCGAACCGACCGACCAGCTCGCTCATCTACTCCACCATGGACAAGGGCGCGGTTCCGGCGCTGACCGACGAGAACCGCCGCCAGGCCATCGAGGACCTGCGGTTCTGGCGGGCGTCGGTGGTGGTGCTCGGGGCACACCCGCGCGAGACAGTGCTCCGCGAGCTGGTCACCGGTCTGATCGGGCCGCCGCAGCGGGTCGACGACGTCTGGGTCTGGGACGTCCGCCCGCTGGTGGGTTAAACGCGCTCCCGCACGTCCCACACCCACCCGCCGTCGACCGGCCGACCCGGGCCGAGCAGGTCGTCGACAGTCCGGCGGACCGGGTCGCCGTGCTCCAGCTGACCGAGGACGACCACTGCCGCCCGCCAGTGCCGCAGGTCCTCGATGGCCTGTCGACGGTCGGCGTCGCTGAGCGGTGGCACCGCGCCGGTCTCGGCCACCCGGCGCAGCAGCACCGAGGTGGGCCGGTCCGGCGCGCCCCAGCGGGCCGTCGGGTCGTCCGGGCCACTGGGGCCGATGAAGTAGCCACCAGGCGCGGGGAACGCCAGACCGGTACGGGCCGACCAGAGCATCACCGGACTGCGCCCGGCACCGGTGACCGGTGGCACCGCGACCACCGTCCGGCCGGGCGGCACCAGCGCACGCCAGTCGCCGTCGGCGACGAACGCCGGCACCGGCGCGACCGGCACCACCCGGATCGGCGTCGGCGCCAGGGGCAGCAGCGCGGCGGCCACCGCCCCGGCCCACAGCAGCCGTACCGGCAACCCCGGCGCGGTCGCCGGGTGCGCGGCGCGGACCCGGTCCACCGAGAGCGCCACCAGCACACCCAGCACCGGTACGCAGACCAGCGCGAACCGGGCCGGCACCGCGAGGTCGAGCAAAGGCAGCTCCGCGACCAGTCGGTACGGCCCCGGAAGGCCGGTGGCGTTGCCGTTCAACCGCACCGTCGTCCCGAGCGAGAGCAGGGCGAAGACCACGGCGCAGCCGGCCAACGCCCGGACCAGTGCCCGTCGCCACAACCAGATCACGATCACCACGGCGAGCACCAGCAGACCCGGGCCGAAGAACGAGTTCTCCTCGGTCGGGTTCGGCGAGAGCAGCCCCGGCAGCCAGTCGTCGCCCAGCACGGTCTGCCGGGCCGACGCGGTGAACGAGGCGACGTCCAGCTGGAAGCCCTGCGTGGCGAACGCCATCCCGGTGTAGTGCTGCGGACCGTGGAACTGGAACCACAACGGGTACGCCAGCGGAACCGCCGCCACGCCGGCCGCCACCGCGAGCCGACCGAAGAGGGCCGGCGCGTGCCGCCGCGCGGCAACCCGGTCGGCGAGCGCGTACGCCAGCGCGAAGACCCCGGCCGCGAGCACCAGGAAGACCAGCACCTCCTCGCCGATGAAGACCTGCCAGACGAGCAGCAACCCGAGGCCGACGCCGGGCCGCCACACGTCGTCCCGTGCGACGCCCGAGGCGGGCCGGAACACCAGGGCGAGGATCGCCGGCACCAGGAACTGCGCGGCGATGTGCAGGTGGGCGCCCGCCTGAGCGACCATGCCCGGGGCAAAGCCGCAGATCAGCCCACCCACCGCAGCCGCGGCCCGGGTGCCGACCAGCCGACGGCGCAGCAGCACGTACCAGGCGACGGCCGTCCCCGCGAGGCAGCAGACGACCGCCACGCAGAACGCCACCTGCGAGCCGAGGAGCAGTGTGACCGGGGTGAGCGGGACGCCCAGGCCGAGCACCGAGGTGTTCGCCATCAGGTTCACCCCGTCGGGCGCGTTCAACCCCGTACTGAAGAGCGGGTTCTCCCCCGCGACCACCGCATGGGCCGCGTGGGCCAACATCCACTCGAAGAGGATCTGGTCACCCGCCTGGTGGAACAACCGCCACGGGTGACCCCACTGCCCGCTCGTCACCACCACCGCGAGGCCCAGATAGCCGGCCACCACCAGCGCGTCCCGAAGCCAGGCCGGACGGGACGTGCCGACCGTCGCCGGCGACAGGGGGTTCGGGGACGTCGTCCCGGCGGTCATCAGACCGAACGGTCGCTGAGCGCCCGGACGTCCCAGACCCAGACATCCAGCTCCTGGCGGCCCGGGCCGACCAGCTCCTCGACCGTCCGCCGCAGCGGCTCGGCGTTCTGCTGCCGCACCGGCAGCACCAGGATCGCCGCCCGCCAGTGCCGCAACTCGTCGGTGAAGCGCCGACGCTGCCGGTCGTCGAGCTTGGGCGTACGCCCGGTGGTCGCCACCTCCTCCAGCATCTGGCCCACCCCGCTGGGGCGACCGCCGAACCGGCCCGGGTCACCGGTGTTGCCGTTGCGGGGCGCGAGGAAGTAACCGCCGGGGATCTTGAAGTCGAGGTTGGTGGCCGCCGCCCAGCGCATGCCGTGCGTGTTGCCCATGCTGGGCACCGGGATCGGCACCAGCGTCTGATCCGGCCCGACGTACGCCCGCCAACGATCGGCGGTGATGAAGTCCGGCACCGGGGGCCGGGAGACCATCCGCAGCGGCATCGGTGCGATCGGCAGCAGCGCGAAGGCCAGGCCCGCGGCGGTGAGCACGCGGACGGTACGGCGGTCGGCCGGGCGCAGCGCCCAGGCCCGCTCGACGGCGAGAGCGAGCAGCAGACCGATCACCACGCTGGTGATCAGACCGAACCGGGTCGGCACCACCGCGTCGAGCAGCGGCAGACGGACCAACCACTCCCACGGCCCGGTGATCAGCTCCCGGTCCCACCAGGAGACCCGCTCGCCGAGGGAGAGCACGGCGAAGAACAGGCCGGTCACCGCGAGCGCCCTGACGATCAGCTCCCGGCGCAGCCAGACCACGATGCCGATGGCGAGCATCGACAGGCTCCAGCCGAAGAAGGCGTTCTCCTCGGAGTAGTTCGGCGCCAGGTTGGCGTTGGCTCGCTGGTTGCCGCCGAGGGTAGGAGAACCGGGGGCGAAGAAGGCGGCGATGTCGTTGCCGTAGTCCTGCACCGCGTCGCTGAGCCCGTGGTAGGCCATCGGCCCGGCGAACTGCACGTAGAGCGGGTACGCCAGCAGCGCCCCGGCCAGCAGCGCGCAGGTCAGCACGCCGGCGCCCAGCGGCCGCCACGCCGCCCGCCACCGGGCCGGCTCCTGGGCGAGCACCGCCAGCAGGAAGACACCGCAGGCCAGAGCCGTGAAGAGCAGGATCTCCTCGTTGATGAACGCCTGGACGGTGACCAGCACGGCGAGCAACGCCCCGTCCCGAACCGGCCTACCGGAGCGGGTGAGCACCAGCACCCGCCACACGATGAACGGCAGCAGGAACTGACTGATGATGTTCGGGTGCCAGCTGGCGTGCGAGAGCATCGCCGGCGAGAACCCGCAGAACCAGCCGCCGACCGCCGCCGCCAGCGGGGTGCGCACCAGGTGGCGGGAGAGCATGAGGTACCAGGCCATGGCGGTGCCGGCGAGGCCGAGCGTGACCAGCACCACGAAGGAGACCGCCGGTCCGAAGAGCAACGTCACCGGGACCATCGGGATGCCCAGCGCCAGCACCGCCGTGTTGGCCATCAGGTTGACGCCGTCGGGGTAGTTGAACTGCTCGGTGTAGAACGGGTACTCGCCGTGCAGCACCACGCGTACCGAGTGGGCGAGGAAGAACTGCACCTGAGCCGGGTCACCGGTGTAGAGCGAGGCCACCCGGCCGGACGGGTCCAGCCAGATCCGGCTGGTCACCCAGAGCGCGGCCAGCAGAAACAGCCCGCCCACCGCCAGGTGCTGCCGCCGCCGGGTCCACCGCACCCGGGTCGACACCGCACCCCCGGCCGGCGCTTCGGGCTCGGCCGGAACTTCGGGCGCTGCCGGTGTTCCAGGCTCTGCCGGCGCCTCGGACTGTGCCGGCGCTTCGAGCGCTGCCGGCGCGTCGGGCTTTGCCGGTGTTTCGGGCGCTGCCGGGGTCTGCGCCGGGTCCGTGGTGGGGGCGGTCAGCGCGGGCGGGCCGGTCAAGCGGCCGACAGGTGTGCGGTAACTCACCAGGTCGGCGGAGTCGGCTGCCGCCTCCGTGTGCGGCGCGGGCAGGGCGCGGGACTCGGCAGGCGTCACAGTCGGCGGAGTCTACCGGAGCAACCAAAACGCCCTAAAGCCCCGGTGGTGTCCATTGTGGCGGATCGGGTGACGGCCACCTGAGGAACCGCACCGGACATCTCGTACTATGGCGCTTTCCGACAGCGACGGCGAGGCGATCGGGGGCGGGCCAGGTGACTCCAGGCCGTCGGTACGGCAGGACGCTTCCCGTCCTGCTGAGCGCGCTGCTGGCAAGCACGGCCTGTGGTCCGGTGGCCGAGCGGAAGCCGCAGGACCTGCGGGTCGGGTACGACAGCCTGGACGGCGCGCTGACGGTGTGGCCGCCCCGCGGCGACCTCTCCGGCGACGCCGCGGCGACCGCGGCGGTCACCGCCGCCGTGCGGGACTGGCGGTCGCCGGCCGACGACCGCGCGCACCTGCCCTCGTCCGGCATCCTCTTCTCGGGTCGCGTCGACGGCGCCCCGGTGGCGCTGGTGGCCGCCGACGTGCCCGGCGAAAGCGCCTCCTGGCTGCTGCAACTGACTCGCGAAGGTGACCGGTACGAGGTCACCCGGGCCGCCGAGTACACCGATCCCGGTTACCTCGTCTACTCCGACGTGCTGCCCGTGCAGGCGACCGGCGGCCGGCGCTACCTGGTGTCGGCGCGGGTGCAGACCCTCCTCGGGCCGCAGGACCGGGCGCTGACCATCGCGGACGGCCTCAGCGCACCGGTCGACGTGCCGTCCTGCACTGCCGTCGGCGTGACCGCGACCCTGCGCACCACGGAGTCGCTGCCCCGTGGGCGGGCCGCCGACCGGCTGCTCGACCTGGGCACCGGCACCGCCGATCCCCGTTACCCGCTGGTCCGCGACGAGTCCGGCACCGGCCGGCGTGCGCTCACCGGTCTGGACACCTGCGCGCTGGCCGGCGACCGGGGCCCGTTCGGCAGCATCCCGCGCCGGATCGGCGACCGGGACGCCCCACGCTCGGTGCCGACCTCCTGGCCGATGGCGAAGCTCACCGTGCGCTCGCTCGGCGAAATCGCGCTCGGCGGCGGCGAGGCGGCCGAGTTGCAGCAGCTCAGCTGGGACACTGACGCCGGCGCGATGACGGCGGTGATCTACCGACCGGCCGACGGGAGCGCAGCGGTCGTCTCACCCGCCGACCGGGCCACCCCGTTGCAGGCCTACCAACTGCCGGTGCCCGGCCAGCCGCTGGTGGTGTTGAGCTGGCGGCCCACCCGGGACAGCTCGCTGTCCGTCCCGCCGGGCACTCCCCTGCTGGTCGAGCGCCCCGGCCTGGCGGTCATCCCGACCCCGTCGCGCTCCCAGACCTACAGCCTCGCCAACAACGACAAAACCCACTACCGCTCAATCTCCCCCCGCTAACCCCACCCACCCCACCCCACCTCCCTTACC
>NZ_JAGPXU010000046.1:0-21648 GCF_018070385.1 Micromonospora sp. C97 | reverse complement strand
GGGCGGTCAGGCTTGATCCCTCCGCCGGGCACGGTCGGCCCCCGCCCCGACGTGGTCATCGGCCGTACGTCGGTCTCGCCATTCGACGACTTAGGAAAGATCATTTGATGAGTGGTTTTGCTGCTGTGGACGTTATTCGGGTCAAGCGGGACGGGGGCGTGCTGTCGGACGCGCAGATCGACTGGGTGGTCGACGCGTACACCCGGGGGGTTGTCGCCGACGAGCAGATGTCCGCGCTGGCGATGGCGATCCTGCTCAACGGCATGACCGCGCCGGAGATCGCCCGGTGGACCGCCGCGATGATCGCCAGCGGTGAGCGGCTGGACCTGTCGGCGGTACGCCGGCCGACTGTCGACAAGCACTCCACCGGCGGCGTCGGCGACAAGATCACTCTGCCGCTCACCCCGCTGGTGGCGGCCTGTGGCGCGGCGGTGCCGCAGCTCAGCGGCCGGGGTCTCGGACACACCGGCGGCACGCTGGACAAGTTGGAGTCCATCCCGGGCTGGCGGGCCACGGTGAGCAACGACGAGTTCATCGCCCAGCTCGACGACGTCGGTGCGGTGATCTGCGCGGCCGGTGCCGGGCTCGCGCCCGCCGATCGCAAGCTGTACGCGCTGCGCGACGTGACCGGCACCGTGGAGGCGATCCCGCTGATCGCCAGCTCGATCATGAGCAAGAAGATCGCCGAGGGGACCGGCGCGCTGGTCCTCGACGTCAAGGTCGGCTCCGGCGCCTTCATGAAGTCCGTCGACCAGGCCCGTGAGTTGGCGCGCACCATGGTCGAGCTGGGCGGGGCGCACGGTGTGCGGACCGTCGCCCTGCTCACCGACATGTCCACCCCGTTGGGCCTGGCGATCGGCAACGCGGTCGAGGTGACCGAGTCGGTCGAGGTGCTGGCCGGCGGCGGACCGGCCGACGTGGTGGAGCTGACCCTCGCCCTGGCCCGGGAGATGCTCGACGCCGCCGGCCTGCCGGACGCCGACCCGGCGGCGGCGCTGCGTGATGGTCGGGCGATGGACTCCTGGCGGGCGATGATCCGGGCCCAGGGCGGCGACCCGGACGCGCCGATGCCAACGACCGCCGAGGTGGAGGTCGTCCGCGCCGAGCGGGACGGCTACGTCGCGGCTGTCGACGCGTACGCCATGGGGGTTGCCGCGTGGCGGCTCGGCGCGGGTCGGGCCCGCAAGGAGGACCCGGTGAGCGTGCCGGCCGGTGTGGTGCTGCACAAGCGCCCGGGTGACGAGGTGCGGGCCGGTGACCCGCTCTACGAGCTGCGTGCCGAGGACGCGACGCGGATTCCGGCCGCGCTGACCGAGGCCGCCGACGCGGTGCGGATCGCGTCGACGGCCCCGGCCGCGACGTCGTTGGTCATCGAACGCGTCGGCTGATCGATTCGCTGTCGCCCTGGCGTGGTGCCAGTCACCTGGGAGCGCTATTGTCGCAGGCCAAGGGGGGACAACCGGCCTTGCGCCGGCGCGAGCAGACAGGAAGATCCGCCGTGAGCGTTGCTGCCCCCGACCCACGTGAGGTGCGCGAGGCGAGCCTGGACGAGCTGTCCCGGCTGGGCCTGCCGTTGCCGCCGGCCCAGTTTCCCCTCGTCTGGGAACCGGGTGACCAGATCGACCTGCGCCCGACCGGGGAGATCGAGGCGAGGATCGCGGTGCTGCACCTGATCCTGGCCCGCTGCTTCGGGATGCCCCCGCAGGCGGCGATGAGCTGGCTGCTCGGCTCGCACCTGGTCGACATGGTCACCCCGCCGGAGTGGCAGTTCGTGATGGGCGGCAAGGGCGACCACCGGTCGTTCGTGCTGCACCACGACGCGCTCTTCGCGCTGGCCTGGGTGCTCGGCCTGAGCAAGCAGCTCGACCCCACCCTGGCCGTCGACGAGCGGCTGATCGAGCGGCTGCCGCACATCGCCGAGGGGGAGACCTTCCCGCACTGGCGCTCCCGGATCCTCACGGCGCCACAGCACCCGGCCGACGCGGCCGCCCTGCTCGACCTGCACTACTGCCTGGACTGGGCGTACCTGGAGACCGAGCGCGGCGGCCGGCGCGCGCCGGGCCTGGTCGACGCGAACGCGATCGGGCAGCGGCGTTGGGCGTTGGAGTGGGCGGTGATCCTGCGGGGGCCGTACCACGACGAGCCGCCCGGTTGGGAAGAGGTCGACCTGTCCACCTGAGGTCAGTGGGGCCGGTATGCGTCCACCCGCACCGCCACCGTCACCCGGACCGGTTCGGGCAGGGCGGCCAGCCGGGCGGCGAGCGCGTCCGGGTCGGTGTGCCAGGCGCTCGGGCCCATCCCGACCAGGCTGGCGGCCTCCGGCCGGGTCAGTGTCAGCTGCGCCCGGTGCACGGCCGAGCCGGCCGGCGTGAAGTGCCCGCCCAGGCTCCCGGTCACCCGGTCGGCCTTGTCCGGGTCCACCCGCAGCAGGTCGAGGGCATCCACCAACTCGGCGAGATGGTCGGTGTCGGGCGTGACCATCAGCAGCGTCCCGGCCGGGTCGAGCACCCGGTGGAACTCGGCACCGTTTCGCGGGGCGAAGACGTTCAGCAGCACCGCGGTCGAGGCGTCCGCGAGCGGCAGTCGTTGCCAGGTGTCGGCGAGCGCGGCGGCGGCCCGAGGGTGGGCACGGGCCGCGCGGCGCAGTGCCGGCTTGGACACGTCCAGAGCCAGACCCACGGCGTCGGGCAGCGCCGCCAGCACCGCGCCGAGGTACCGGCCGGTGCCGGCGCCGGCATCCACCACCAGGGGGTACGCCCCGAAGTCCGGCGGCGGCTCGACGCGTTCCTCTGCTGTTGGGTCCTTTGCCCTTGCTGTTGGGTCCTTTGCCCTTGCTGTTGGGTCCTTTGCTCTGCACCCACCGAGGCGACGGCTCGGCGGGGAGACCGTCGCCTCGACGGGTGCAGAGCAAAGGGTGGGCGGAGTAGGTGCCGGGTGTGGGGCGTCCGTAGCGTCGAGACGGCCGACGGCGTCCGTGGCGGCTGTGGCGAGGGCGGCGGCGATGACGTCGTAGTGCCCGGCGGCGAGGAAGTCCGCGCGGGCGGCCACCATCTCGGCGGTGTCGCCGGAGTGCGGGGCGCGTCCGGCGAGCAGGTTGACGTACCCCTGGCGGGCGATGTCGAAGCTGTGCCGGCGCGGGCAGCGCAGTGCCCTGGCGGTGCCGGCTGTCGTCTCGGCCAGCGGCTCGCCGCAGACCGGGCAGCGCAGTCGGTGGAGGATGCGGGGGTCCACGTCAGGCCTCCGAAGCGTGCCGGGGCTGGGGCGCCCGCCCGCCGAGGTGGTCGACCACCCGGTGGGTGAGCGCGCCGAGCGCGTCGATCTCCGCAGGCGTGAGCAGGTCGATCAGGTGCCGGCGGACGGCGGCCACGTGGCCGGGTGCGGCGGTCTCGATGGCCTGCCGGCCGGCGGGGGTGAGGACGACGACCGAACCGCGGGCGTTGTCGGCGCACTCCTCGCGGGTGACCAGGCCACGCTGCTGCATGCGGGTCAGGTGGTGGGAGAGCCGGCTGCGCGACCAGAGCAATCCTCGCGTGCAGCCAGCCACCGGGTTGCGTCCACCTGACGAGTCTAGCGGTTGGTTGACACGTCATCGATTCGCCGCCCGGCGTCGCGTCCCGCCGCCATCGGGCCGCCATGGTCGCCGACGGGCGACTGGTGATCCACCTCGCCGTGGACCGGGGTCTACGGCTGGCGGCCGTGACGCCCGGCCGGTCCCGTCCCGGTCCGTCCGGGCCGCTGACTAGGGTCTGAGCATGGTCGCAACTATCCGGTACGAGGACATCGTCAAGGTTCCCAAGGCGTTGCTGCACGACCACCTCGACGGTGGGCTGCGGCCGGCGACGATCGTCGACCTGGCCGCCGAGGTGGGCCACGAACTGCCCACCACCGACCCGGAGGCGCTCGGACGCTGGTTCGCGGACGCGGCGGACTCCGGCTCCCTGGAGCGTTACCTGGAGACGTTCGCGCACACCGTGGCGGTCATGCAGACCGCGCCCGCGCTGCGTCGGGTGGCTCGTGAGTGTGCCCTCGACCTGGCCGCCGACGGGGTGGTCTACGCCGAGGTGCGCTTCGCCCCGGAGCAGCACCTGGAACGGGACCTCAGCCTGGACGAGGTGGTCGAGGCGGTGCTGGCCGGGTTCGCCGAGGGCACCGCGCAGGCGGTCGAGGCGGGCCTGAGCATCCGGGTGGGCACCCTGCTGACCGCGATGCGGCACGCCGCCCGCTCGCAGGAGATCGCCGAGTTGGCCGTGCGGCACCGCGACGCCGGGGTGGTCGGCTTCGACATCGCCGGCGCCGAGGCGGGCTTCCCGCCCACCCGGCACCTGGACGCCTTCGAATACCTGCAACGGGAGAACTTCCACTTCACCATCCACGCCGGCGAGGCGTTCGGTCTGCCGTCGATCTGGCAGGCGATCCAGTGGTGCGGAGCGGACCGGCTCGGCCACGGGGTGCGGATCGTCGACGACATCGCGCCCGACGGCTCGCTCGGCCGGCTGGCCGCGTACGTCCGGGACAAGCGCATCCCGCTGGAGTTGTGCCCCTCGTCGAACGTGCAGACCGGTGCGGTGGACTCGATCGCGGATCACCCGATCGGCCTGCTGCGGGACCTGCGCTTCCGGGTGACCGTCAACACCGACAACCGGCTGATGAGCGGCACCTCCATGTCGCGGGAGATGTCGCTGCTGGTGGAGACGTTCGGCTACGGGTGGAAGGAACTGCAGTGGTTCACCATCAACGCGATGAAGAGCGCCTTCATCCCGTTCGACGAGCGGCTGCGCATCATCGATGAGGTGATCAAGCCGGCGTACGCGAAGTTGCTGGCCTGAGCTCAGCCGTGCGGGTGGCCGGCGAGCAGGCTGGCCACCCGGCTCAGCACCTCCCGGGCACGGGCCGCCTCCGCGCCCAGGCCCATCTGCCGACGCAGCACCGCGGGCTCGGCCCGCAGCAGCGCCACCCCGCGCCGAATCAGCACCCGGGGGGCCTTGCGCTGCTCGGACAGGTCGCGGGCGAGTCGGCGCAGGAAGGTCGCCCCGCGCGGGCGGCGCAGCGCGTACGCCCCGGCGAGCAGGCCGAGTCGACGACACTCCTCGACGATCTCGGCGGCGAAGATCCCTTCGGCCACGAAAATTGGCGAACCGGCGACATCAAATGGCCGGGTGGCCACCCGTCGATCGGCGCCGATCGCATAAACCGGCACATCGGCTCGACCCTCACGGGCAAGTCGGGCAATGATTTCCACCGCACCGGGGGCGTCCCACGACTGCGGCGATTCCCAATCCACCTGGCCGTTTCGTAGCGGCAACGTAGGGTCATCGCCGTCTTTGTAGAAGTCGTCCAAGCAGAGCACCGGCAAGCCGGTTTGCTGCGCTATGTACGACTTTCCGGACCCAGAAGGGCCGGCTAGTAGGACCACGCGGTGCGGATGTTCCATTACCTTCAGTTACTCCGGCCAGACAGACTGCTATCAAATCGCATCAACATCTCATCACACCTTCGGTTGGGGACAACCTGGGCTTTCTTCTTGTCGACCGGCGTGATGGAATCTCGGGGGTCCGACCCGCCGGGTCGGTCGCTGGGCGTTGCCCGGGGCAACGCGTTCAAGCTGTAATCGCGAGGGCGGTGACGTGAGCAAACGGCCAAAGACGGCGGGCTCCTTCCTGTCGCGGCTGCGCCGGCCGGCCAGCCGGCTCCGGGACATGCCGATCTGGTCCAAGCTCGGTCTCATCATGATCGTGCCGACCATCGCCACGGTCGTGGTGGGCACCAGTGGTCTTGTCGACCACCTGGAGACGCTCAACAATGCCAACCGAGCTGGCGACCTGGCCAACCTGTCGAGCTACTCGGGTGACCTGGTCGACGCCCTGCAGGACGAGCGGACCGCCGCCGTGCTGCTGCTGGGCGCAGACGGGACGCAGCCGACGGCGCAGTACCAGGAGGCCTACAACCGGGTGAACTCCCGGGTCGACCAGGAAGCTGCCCCCTACCGGCAGCAGCGGGCCGAGATCGAGGACCTGCCGAGCAGCCTGGAGGGTCTGCTCGACAGCATCGACCAGAACCTGCAGGACCTGTCGGGCGTCCGCAGCCAGGTGTTCAACGGAAAGCTCGCGCTCACCGAGACCGTGCAGGCGTACGAGGGTCTGATCAGTGACCTGCTCGCCATCCGTGACTCGTCCACGCAGCTCGCCGGTGACAACCAGCTGAGCGACCGGATGCGCGCCGCCGCGGCGGTCGCCCGGGAGAAGGAGTTCCTCGCCGCCCGCCGGGTCGTGGTGCACCGTGCGCTGGGCGTCAAGGGCGGAAAGCGCCTGACCCCGGCACTGCGCAGGGACTACGTCGCCAGTGACACCGGCCAGCAGCAGGCTCTGCAGAGCTTCAAGGCCGTGGCCACCCCGGACGACGCGAAGTTCCACGACCAGACGGTCGCCGGCGGCGACCGCCGGCAGGCGCAGAACTACACCGGCTGGATCGACGGCAACACCACCGGCGACATGCGTGGCGCCCCGTTCGGCCCGGACCAGTGGGAAGCCGCCATGACGGCCAACGCCAAGCTGATCCGCACCGTTGAGCGCAAACTCGACGGCGAAGTGGTCAACCAGGCCGACAACCTCCGGTCCGACGTCCAGCGCCAGGTCTTCCTGGAGACCGGCCTGCTGCTCAGCATGCTGCTGCTGGCCATCCTCTTCGCGTACCTGGTGGCTCGCTCGATGGCCCGCTCACTACGTGAGCTGCGGCAGGGCGCGCTCTCCGTCGCCCAGTACGGCCTGCCACAGGCGGTGGCCCGCCTGCGCGACCCGCAGGTCGTCGGGCAGTTGTCCCCGGTGCAGCTGGCCAACCAGATCGCCGAGCCGCTACCGGTGCGCAGCAAGGACGAGTTCGGCCAGGTGACCGAGGCGTTCAACGCCGTCCACCTGGAAGCCGTCCGTACCGCCGCCGAGCAGGCCGCACTGCGCGCCTCCGTCGCGACCATGTTCGTCAACCTGGCCCGCCGTTCACAGATCCTGGTCGACCGCCTCATCGGGCACCTCGACCGGCTGGAGCGCGGCGAGGAAGACCCGGACCGGCTGGCCGAGCTGTTCCAGCTGGACCACCTCGCCACCCGGATGCGCCGCAACGACGAGAACCTGCTGGTGCTCGCCGGCGCCGACTCCACCCGTGTGCAGCGTGAGCCGGCCGCTCTCATCGACGTGCTGCGCGCCGCGCAGTCCGAGGTCGAGCACTACACCCGGATCGAGTTCGGCGTCATCGACCGGGACATCGAGGTCGCCGCGCACGCGGTCAACGACCTGGTGCACCTCGTCGCTGAGCTGTTCGACAACGCCACCGCGTTCTCCCCGCCCGACTCGCAGGTCATGGTCGAGGCCCGCCGGGTCGGCGACCGTTCCTCGCTGTACGTCGAGGACCGCGGCATCGGCATCAGCGCCGAGCAGCTGCACGACCTGAACGAGCGGCTCGCGACGCCGCCCCAGGTGGATGTGGCGGTGTCCCGGATGATGGGCCTGGTCGTGGTCGCCCGGCTGGCGTCGCGGCACGGGGTCCGGGTGGAGCTGCGCCCCGGCAACGACCGCGGCACCGTCGCCGAAGTGACCCTGCCTACCTCAGTCCTGGTGCCCCGGGCGCTGTCCGGCCGGGTGCAGCAGCCTCCGGCGCTGCCGGCGGCGGGCGGTGCACCCCAGTTCGGTGGTCCGCAGTCGGGTGGGCCCACGCCGGTCTTCGGCGCGTTGCCCGCCCTGGGCAACGGCCCTCGCCCCAGCGAGTCGTCCGGCAACCAGGTCACCCTGGGCGGCCGTCCGTTCGAGCCCGCGTCGCGCAACGGCGCCGGCACCCCCGCCAACGGTGGTACGTACCGCTCGATGCCCGCCTGGTCCGATCTGACCGGCGCGGCCGGGACGAACGGCGGCGACGGGTTCACCCCCCGGTCGGCCAACGGCCAGGGGACCGACCCGCTGCCGCAGCGCCGGGCCGGGGACGAGCCTTCGACCGGCCAGCAGCCGTCCATCCCGCGTCAGCTGCCGAGCAGCCCCGAAACGCACCAGTATTCGGCGCCGCCGGTCTCCGCACAGCCGTACTCGGGGGCGCCGGTCTCCGCCTCGCCGGCCTCCGGTCAGCCCTACTCCGCGCAGCCCTACTCGGGTGCGCCGTACGGTGGCGCGCCGGTGTCCGCCGCGCCGGCCTCCGGTCAGCCGTACGCCGGTCCGCCGGTGTCGGCGTCGCCGGTCTCGGCCTCGCCGGCGTCCGGTCAGCCGTACTCGGGCCAGCCGTATTCGGGTCAGCCGTACTCGGCGCCGCCCGCCTCGGCTCAGCCCTACTCGGCACCGCCCGCCTCGGGTCAGTCGTTCAGCGGGTTCGAGCCCCGGTCCGCGCGGCCCGCGCAGGCGGCCAGCGCTCCGGCGCCGCCGGCCTGGCCGCCGGTGCCGGGTAGCGACCGGGACACCGCCACCCCGCCGGTGCCCGAGCGGCTCGCCGCCGCGCTGGACATGACGACGGAACTGCCGCGGGTGCCGCGGCCCGGTGAGCAGCCGGCCCCGGCTCAGCCGGCTCCGCAGACCTCGGCCCCGCAGGCCCAGGCTCCGCAGACCCCGGCCGCCGCGGCTGCGCAGACTCGGCCGGCGCCGCAGCAGCCACCGGCACAGAACCGCCAGCGGTACGCGGACGAGACGATGGAGCTGCCGATCTTCCGGGAGCTCGAGTCGGCCTGGTTCCGTACCCGTCGCCCGGGCTCCGAGGAGACCGCGGCTGGCGCCCAGCCGGCGACGAACGGCGACTCCGCGACCCAGCAGTTCGCCACGGTCGAGGCCACCGGTCGGGCAGGCCACAAGACAGCACCCGGGACGACAGGTAACACACCGATGGCAGACACTCCGACGGCCGGAGGAGCGCCGCGGGACAACGGCTCCACAGCGAACGAGGGCACCCGCCCGAGCCTCGCCGAGAGCCTGCCGAACCGCCGGCCCCAACCGCAGAGCAACGGCTGGCAGACCGCTGCCGACGACGGTTGGCGTGCTGCCTCCGCGGCGGCCGGCGCGGCGCCGGTGAGCGAGACCACCACGACCGGTCTGCCGAAGCGCAAGCCGATGGCGCAGCTGGTGCCCGGCGCGGTGGAGAAGCCCACCACCTCGGTCCAGCGGCGCTCCCCGGAGGCGGTCCGTGGCCTGCTCTCCGCCTACCATCGGGGCGTGCAGCGAGGGCGTAGCACCTCGGACAACCCGACCAGCCCGGAGGCGACTCCGGGAGGGCAATCCTCGCAGTCTGGCTCAGGCCCGGTGGCCGGGAGCGGGCAGAAGGAGCAAGAAGGATGACAACTACGCAGGATCTTGGTTGGCTGCTCGCCAACTTCGCCGACCGGGTGCCCGGCGTCGCGCATGCGGTCGCCGTGTCGGCGGACGGCCTACTCCTCGCGTCGTCACGGGATCTGCCGCGCGACCGGGCAGACCAGCTCGCCGCGATCTCGTCGGGTCTGGTCAGTCTGACCCAGGGGGCAGCACGCTGCTTCGAGGGAGGCGCGGTGTTGCAGACCGTCGTGGAGATGGACAATGGCTTCCTGTTCCTGATGTCCATCTCGGACGGCTCGTCCTTCGCCGTGCTGGCAGCCCGCAGCTCCGACGTGGGCCAGGTCGGCTACGAGATGGCGCTGCT
This sequence comes from Micromonospora sp. C97, assembly GCF_018070385.1. Taxonomy (NCBI): domain Bacteria; kingdom Bacillati; phylum Actinomycetota; class Actinomycetes; order Micromonosporales; family Micromonosporaceae; genus Micromonospora; species Micromonospora sp. C97. The sequence continues at coordinate 12,015 of NZ_JAGPXU010000046.1, read as the reverse complement.
GGTCGACCGGGTGGGCGACGCGTTGACCCCGCAGCCGCGTGCGGCTGCGGGCATGCTGGGCTGACGTTTCGCCGATCGTGAGGTCGGCACGACTGCAACAACGACAACGACGGGTTTCACCGGTGGGAGCCGGTAACGGGTGCGAAGGAGGTGAGCGGCGAGATGGCCGATCGTGACGAACCGACCGGAGCGTTGGTCCGTCCATACGCCGTGACCCGTGGTCGCACCCGTCCCCGGCTCGACATCGCGCTGGAGGCGCTCGTCGAGACGACGGTGCGCGGCCGGGCCGCTGCCAATGGCAACGGCGGCCAGGGCCGCGAACACCAGTACATCGCCGCGCTGTGTGACGGACGCGTGCAGTCGCTCGCGGAGATCGCGGCGCGGATGCAGCTCCCGCTCGGTGTGGCCCGGGTGCTCATCGCCGACATGGCGACGGACGGCCTGGTCGCGGTCCACGAGCCGACCATTTTGGACGACTCCGACGACGCGGTGGGCACTGAACTGCTGGAGAGGGTGCTGAGTGGACTTCGCAGGCTCTGACATGTCGCACCGCCCGCCGAACCCGAGCGGCCGCGTGACGTCGGCGAAGATCGTTATCGCCGGTGGATTCGGCGTCGGCAAGACGACGCTGGTCGGCTCGGTCTCGGAGATCACGCCGCTGACCACCGAGGCCATCATGACCTCCGCTGGCGTGGGCGTCGACGACACCCGGCAGGTGCCGGGCAAGACGACGACCACGGTGGCCATGGACTTCGGCCGGATCTCGATCGACCGTGACCTGATCCTGTACCTGTTCGGTACGCCGGGTCAGACCCGTTTCTGGTTCATGTGGGACGAACTGGTGCGGGGTGCGATCGGTGCGGTCGTGCTGGTGGACACTCGCCGGCTGGCCGACTGCTTCGCGGCGATCGACTTCTTCGAGCACCGACGCCTGCCGTACCTGGTGGCGATCAACTGCTTCGACGGGATGCAGTACCACGACCCGCAGGACGTCCGGGACGCCTTGGCGATCTCGAGCGACGTGCCGGTGGTGGCCTGCGACGCCCGTAACCGGGAGTCGACGAAGCACGTGCTGATCTCGCTGGTCGAGTACGTGCTGACCATGCGCCGTACGCGCGCTGTCGCCCCGGCCTGATCGCGGCGCTGCACGCCCCGGTGGTGGCTCCGGCCGCCATCGGGCGTAGCACCCTGCCCGCCGCGTCACCGTACGCTCCGCCGCCTCCTGGACGATCGTGGACGCTCTCCGCCCCCACCTGGTGGGGGCGCGTGGGTCTTCGGTGGTCGAGGAGGCGGCGTCGTCGTGTCCGGGGTTCTCCGGCAGACACACAAGCGCCCTCAGTCAGCTGACTGAGGGCGCTTGCGCACGGTGACAAGGATCAGGACTGGTAGCCCGCCGAGCGGTACTCGTACTCGCGGTCATCGTCGCGGTCCCCGTGGTCGCGGCTGAAGTCCCAGCCGCCGGCCGCCTCACGACCGGGCCGACCGCCCACCGCGAAACCGCCGATCTCCTGACCACGACGCCAACCCCGGAAGTAGCCGGTCGTGTTCTCGGCGAGGCTTGCCGCATCACGCACTATCCGCAATGGGCGCTCCTCGCGCAGCGGGGAACCCGGCACCAGGTTGGCCTGGGGCACACGCTTCGGTAGCCCGGCGTTGGTTTCGGCGCCCACCGCCGGGCGGGCGGCCTGCTCCGCGGCCTGCCAGCCGGTGTCGGCGGTGGTCGACCAGTCCAGGTCGGACTCGTCGGCGTGCCCGACGAACCAGGCCGACTTGGCCTGCGCGAAGATCAGCAGGTCGCCGTCACCCTCGTCGGCGACCGGCGGCGGCCGGTGCTCCATCGGAGGCGGCCGGTGCTCGACCGGGGGAGCCGGCCGGTGCTCGGGGGCGCGCTCGGTACGGGCGGCCGCCCGGCCGTTGCGGGCGGCCTGCTCGCGGTCGACCAGGCGCAGCGGCGGCGTCTCCAGGTGCTGATCCGAGGCAGGGTTGAGCCCTTCGCGCAGCGCCCGGTCGGCCAGCGGCGGCGGCTCCACCAACCGCAGCATCGGCGGCTCCGGTGGCAGGTCGTCCGCCAGCCAGGGCGGGGTGACGCGACCGTCGGCCCGGCCCGGGTCGGTCGGGGCGTCCACCCCGCGGCTTCCGCCGTACGGGTAGGCCACCGGGTTGTTCGGTGAGCTGTCGGCCGGGTCCTCCGGGTTGTTGACCAGCGGCCAGTTGGCGCGGGAGCCGGGCGGTGCCGCGGGCTCCTGGCCAGGCCGGGGGGTCGGCACCGGAATGCTGAGGTCGGTGGCGCTGAAGCCGCCGGTGGGTGGCTCGTCGACCGGCCGTTGCAGGTGGCTCGGCCGGGGCTCGCCGTTGGTCTTGGGGCGGGGCGGAATGACAGTACGCTGCCGTTCGGCCCGCGCGTTGTTGATCGCGGCGGTGGTCAGCGTCGGCCGGAACGGCTCACCCGCCTCGGCCGGAGGCACCATGCCGCGCTGTGTCGGCGCGATCGGGGTGATCCCGGGCGGCGGAGGCGGCGGTGCGGACACCGGTCGGTTGGTCGGGCCGTCGATCCGGCTGGAGGTCGACTCGGTGCGGCTGGGCAGCGTGGGTGACGGCGAACCAGCCATCGCCGCCGGAGCCATCGGCGCGGGGGCGACCGGAGGGGGCGTGACCGGTGCCGGGGCAACTGGTGGTGGCCCGAGCGGGCGGGGCGACGCCAGCGGCGCGTTACCGGGGATCGGCTCGGGGCGGCTGCGCCGCCCGGCGGGTGCCGGATCGGCGGCTGCCGGGGTGGGTCGGACCGACCGCAGTCCGGCGTTGGCGCCGGAGAGGCCGGTCAAGGCGGCGTTGGTGCCGGCCAGGCCGGTCAGCTCACCGACGGACTCGCCACGACGGGCGGCGGCCCGGCGGCCGGGTGCCTGAACCGGAGTGCTGACCCGTGAGCTGAGCGCGCTGACCAACGCCTCGCACCCGGCGTCGCACGCCCGGACGGAGGCGACGGCCTGGCGGACCGTCTCGGCCACCGCGGACGTGAGGGCCCGGTTGACCGCGGCGCGTCGGGGGGTCTCGGAGATGGCGACCCGTAGGGCGGTGACCGCTTCGTTGATCTCATCGGCGTCGGCGACCCCGTCGGCGGCCAGGTGCGCCGCGATGGCATCCGCCGCGACCGACACCTCGCGGCCCCGGGCCACGGTGCCGCCGAGCATGCCCGGCTCGGGCAGCGCGTCCAGCACGGCCAGCGAGACCGGCTCGGCCGGGTCGGGGTAGGCGCGCAGGGCCGCCGGGTAGAGCTCCCGCAGAACCTCGCGCAGCGCCACGGCGGCGGAGTGTCGACCACTGGCCAGCGCGGCATGCGCCGAGAGCACCTGCTTGTAGCCGGCGAGGTCCCGGGGTGCCGGCAGGGTGACGGCGGAGAGCGCCCCCGCCTGCAACGCGCGGGCCAGGCCGACCGCCCGTCGTTCGGCCGGAGGCGACTGCATCTCCTCCAGGGAGTCGTCATCGGCGAACCGCTCGGCGAAGTCGTCCACCGAGTCGTCGTCGGCGATCGCCAGGGGGCGCCCGGCCGCGCTCAGCAGCGAGGTGACCGTGTGGTCGTCGCTGTCGGCGGCGATGGCCGCACCGCTCGGCCCGCCCGACCGCTCCACGAGCAGCGCGACGAGCTGGGCGTAGCCAGCGGCGTCATCGCTGATCTCGCAGACATGCAGCAGACGGCCTGCGTCGTCGACCACAGCGGACGTCAGCGTCGAGCCGGCGGAGGCCGGTCGGTCAGCCGGATCCGCCGAGGCCAGACCGCAGTAAACGCGCACGAGCGCCACGGCGTCGTCCTCCTCCCGGGACAGGTCTTTCCTCTGCCAGCAACTGATGCTCCCCGGTACGGGTCAGTCGCGCCAGTCCACCACCGCAGAGATCTTGCCGACAATGGTGCGCCAACCCAAACTCGCGGTCTGCGCGCCGATCTTCTTCAGCCGTCGGCGACCCATGAACGCGCCGATCCCACCGTTGGCCGTGGCGCGCAGCGCCTCGTCCAGGTCGTCGAGGCTGGAGCCGGCGGAGAGCATGTCGAGTACCGCAGGCAGCCGCAATGCGTACGAGAGGTCACGCGCGACCTCGCCGGCCTCGATCAGCAGGGTCGAATCCCACGTGTCGTGCCCACCGCGTAGGTTCTCCACGACCAGGTCGAGTTCGTAGGTGTCCTCGTCGAGCGGCGCGATATCTGCCGGCTCCACCCGTTCGGACAATTCATTCCAGCTGTCCAGTTGGGACAGATCGTTGGGCGCACCGGATCGGATGAAACTGACCAGCGACTCGGGGGTCTTGAACAGCAGCAGCTTGCCCTGGTGGCTGAGGAAGACCGGCACCTCCTCGTCGTTCTCCTCGTCCGCGACGGCCTCGTCCGAGTCTTCTTCGGTGTCGGTGTCAGCGGCGGCGCCGTCCCGGCGACGGCGCGTGGCGTCCTCGTCGTCGTCCTCGGCGGCGAACTCCTGGGCCAGCTCCTCGTCGAGGATGACGACGGTCTCGTCGTCCTCCTCCTCTTCGACCGCCTGGCGGCGGGCGAGGAACGGGTCGTCCTGGTCGCGCTCGGTCACGTCGGTCGGGGTCAGCGAGCTGGCCGGCCGGTACGCCCGCAGCGTGAAGCCGGTGCCGGCGGGCAGCGCGATCTCCACTGGGTCGATGCGCAGCTCGTCCCAGAGCGAACGGTCGGTCGACGCCGACGGGCGGTCGGTCTCCTCGGTCTCGTCTGGCTGGGCCGCGCCGGTGGTGTCGTCGAGCTCGGGCTCGTCGGCGTCGGGCCGTTGGGGCGACTGGCGGGCCACGCTGACCTCCGTGTGCTTCGGGTTGCCCACCCACCGGGGTCTCCGACCGGCGAGTGACTCTGGGCACATACCCTAGTCGGCGACCCTGGGTGGCCGATGCCCGCACCCCGGTGGCCGCTCGGCGCACGGGTCCGACCTGCTGGTGGTCACCGCTGGCGAAGCGGCCGTCCGACAAGTAGCGTAGCTACGTATGAAGGCCCAGGCGCTGCACGGCCATCTCGACGCTCTGCTGCTCGCCGTGCTCGAACAGGGCGCGCTGCACGGCTACGCGATCATCGAGGCGTTGCGGGCCCGCAGCGACGGCAGCCTTGACCTACCCACCGGCACCATCTATCCGGCGCTGCGCCGGCTGGAACGCGCCGGGCACGTGGCGAGCACCTGGAGCACTGTCAGCGGCCGGGAACGCCGGACGTACCAGCTCACCGACTCGGGCCGGCGGGCGCTGGCCGGCGAGCGCGCCGGGTGGCGCGAGTTCCAACTGACAGTCGGCCGGTTCCTCGACCCCGAGAGCCCGCCCACCCCGTCCTGACCCGCTCCGGTCCGGACGCCGATCAGCGGGTGGCCAGCAGCCAGCCGCGCGCCGCCCGGGTCAGCGAGAAGTAACCGCCGCCCACCAACACCAAACCGATGATCATCGGGGGCCAGTGCAGCGCCGCGTCAAAGAGATCGATTGACCAGGCGAAGAGCGCGGAGCCGGCCACGATGCCGAGGACCAGGATGCCGGTCAGGCCGGTGCCCACCGCACGCTGCGCCAGGGCCAGGCTCGGGCGCGACGCCCGCGCGCTCGCCCGGACCACCAGCAGACCGGCCACCGAGAGCAGCAACGCGCTCATCCAGATCCAGTCGACCGAGCTGGCGAGCAGCAGATACCCGGCCGGCGGGCGGGGCCCGCCACTCCAGCTCGACCCGCGCCAGGTCAGATCGCCGGCGACGACCCCCACCCCGGCGATCGCCAGCATCCGCAGGGAGAGCCCGCGCAGGGCGCCCACCGCCAGCTCGGCCTGCCAGGAGGGGAGCAGCTGCGCCGGTGAGCCGAACTCGGCCACCGCCCGGCGCTGCGCCTCGGTCGGTGGCATCCCGCTCTCCCGGTACGCCTCGACGGCGTCCAGCAGCCCGTGCCGGGCCTCGGTCAGCAGGCCGGACTTGAGTCGCGCCGGCCCCTGCAACCGGGCGGCAAGCTCCCGCAGGTGCTCGTCGACCATCACGTCCTCACCCCGCGCCATGGCACCACAGTGCCACGGAGCCCGGCGCGTCGACGTCCGGGAGAACCCTGGTCCGCCCCGGAGCCGGGTCAGGGGGCGAGCGCCAGGTATCCGCGTTCGGCGGCGGTCTGCAGCAGCCACTGGTCCCGGTACCAGCCCGGGGCGGCCACCAGTTCGGCGTGTCGACCGCGCTGGATCACCCGGCCGCCGTCGAGAACCACGATCTCGTCCAGCTCGGCCAGCCCGCTGAGCCGGTGGGTGATCAGCAGCACCGAGTGCCCGGCGGGGGTGAAGGCGAGGGCGGACGCGAGCACCGCGTCCGCGGCGGTCGGGTCCAGACCCTCGGTGGGCTCGTCGAGCACCAGCACCGCCGGCGCGGCGAGCAGGGCCCGGGCGAGCGCCAGCCGCTGCCGCTGCCCACCGGAGAGCTGCCCGCCCTCCTCGCCGACCACTGTGTCCCAGCCGGCCGGCTGGGCCTGGACCCAGTCCAGCAGACCGGCGGCGGCGGTGGCGGCGATCAGCTCCTCCTCGCCCGCTGCGGGCCGCCCGAGCAGCAGATTCTCCCGCACCGTGGCGTGGAAGACGTACGCCTCGGCCAGCAGCCCGCCGACCGCGCGGGGAAGCGCCTCCTCGGCGTACGCCGAAAGGTCGTGACCGTCGAGTGTGACCCGGCCGGACGCGGGCCGGACGGTGCCGGTCAGCACTGCGGCCAGTGTGCTCTTGCCGGCGCCACTCGGGCCGACGACCGCGATCCGGCGTCCCGCCGGCAGGTCCAGGCTGACCCCGTCCAACGCGGGCGCCGCGCCGGCCCGGTACCGCACCGTCACGTCGACGAAGCGCAACTCGTGCGGGCCGGCCAGGTCGGTACGACCGGTCGCGGGCGGCGCGGTCGGCGGCTCCGCGTCGAGCAGGTCGGCCACCCGGGTCAGGCCGGGCCGCAGCTGCGTCCACTGCCGGGCCGCCGTGACCAGCGCCAGCGTCACCTCGACGGCGGCCAGCGCGCCGACGGCCAGGACACCCACCAGCACCCCCGACACGTCGGCGGCGAGCGCGGCAAGCACCACCGCCGCGGCGGTCGCGCCGGCGGTGAGCACGCCGGCCGCGTCCACAGCGAAACCGGTGGCGGCCAGCCGACGTTCCAGTCGGGCCAGCCGGTGGGCGCGTTGTTCGGCGGCGCGCAGCGCGCCCTCGGTCGCCCCGAACGCGGCCAGGTCGGCGGCACCGTGGGTGAGGTCGATCGCATCCGTGGCCAGTGCGCCCCGCAGCGGGGCCACCTCGGCCGCGCTGCGGCGGGTGACAGCGGTGGCCAGCGCGGGCAGCGCCACCCCGGCGACCAGCAGCCCGACGGTGAGCGCGCCGGCGGCCGGTACGGAGATCAGCGCCGCCACGGCGACCGCCAGCACACCGACCACCGCCGCCGCCGAGGCGGGGACCAGCACCCGCAGCAACAGGTCCTGGACGGCCTCCACGTCGGAGACCAGGCGGCTCAGCACGTCCCCCGAGCGATGCGTGGCACCTCGGCGGGCCGCCAGGGTGGCGAAGACCCGGGCCCGGACGTCGGTGATCATGCGGAGCACCGCGTCGTGGCCGGCGAGCCGTTCGGTGTAGCGGAACACCCCCCGGCTGATGGCCAGCGCCCGGACCGCGACGATCGCCACGGTGAGCCGGTCCAGCGGAGGTTGACCGGCGGCACTCATCAGCAGCCAGGTGGCGGTGGCCATCAGGGCGAGCCCGGCGAACTCGGTGGCGGCTGCCAGCAGCCCGGCCCCGACGAGCCGACCCATGTACGGTCGGGCCAGTCGCAGCACGGCCCGCTCGGCGGCGACCCGGCCGGTCGAGGCCGGCCCGGTTGTTGCCGCCGGCTCGCGTTGCCCGCTCATCGGGTGACCTTCCCGGTCGGCTCGGGCGTCAACTCGGTGACCCGACCGTCCTCGACGCGCAGGATCCGGTCGGCGTCGGCCAGCAACGCCGGTCGGTGCGCGACCAGCACTGCGGTCCGCCCGGCGACCAGGCGACGGGTGGCGTCGAGCACCACCGCCTCGGCCGCGGTGTCGAGCCGGGCGGTGGGTTCGTCGAGCAGCACCACCGGGGCGGCCCGGAGGAACGCCCGGGCCAGTGCCACCCGCTGCCGCTGCCCGCTGGACAACCCGTGACCGCGCTCACCGAGCACGGTGTCCAGGCCATCGGGCAGGCCGGCCACCACGTCGTCCAGGGCGGCGTCGTGCACCGCGGCGGCGAGTACGTCGGCCGGGCTGTCCGCCGCGCCGAGGCGGATGTTGTCGGCCAGCGAGGCGGCGAAGAGGTGCGCCCGCTGCGGCACCCAGGCGAGTTGCCGGCGCCAGGCGTCGGTGTCGACGGTGGCGAGGTCGACCCCGTCCACGGTGATCCGGCCGCTGGTCGGTGCCACGAAGCCGAGCAGCAGGCCGAGCAGTGTGCTCTTGCCGGCGCCGCTGGGCCCGATGATGGCGATCCGCTCGCCGGGCCGGATGGTCAGTGTCACGTCGCGCAGCGCGGTGGTCCGCTCGTACGCCACTGTCACCGCCTCGAACCGGATCTCGGCCCGCGCGTCCGGGGTGGCGGCGCCTTCGGCGGCCCGAGGCGTGGCGGGTGCGGCGGAGAGCGTCAACGCCTCGTCCAGCGCGGTCAGCCCTTCCATGCTGGCGTGGAAGCGGCTACCGGCGGCCCGCAGCGGCAGGTACGCCTCCGGGGTCAGCAGCAGCACCAGCAGCGCGGTCTGCAGGGCCAGCCCACCGCCGAGCAGGCGGATGCCGACCGGCACCGCCACCAGCGCCACCGAGAGGGTGGCGACCAGTTCCAGCACCAGCGCGGAGAGGAAGGCGATCCGCAGCGTCTTCATGGTGGCGACGCGGTGACCGTCGGCCATCCGGCGTACCACATCGGTCTGTGCCCTGGCCCGTCCGAACGCCCGCAGCGTGGGCAGCCCGGCCACCATGTCCAGGAAGTGCCCGCCGAGCAGCGCGAGCCGCCGCCACTGCCGTTCGGTGGCGGCCTGCGCCTGCCAGCCGAGCAGCGCTCCGAAGACCGGGATCAGCGGCAGCGTCAGCGCGATGATCACCGCCGAGCTCCAGTCGGCGAAGACGACCCGGGCCAGCACCGCCAGCGGCACCGTCACGCTGAGCACCAGTTGCGGCAGGTAGCCGGTGAAGTACGCGTCCAGGGCGTCCAACCCGCGCCCGGCCAGCGTGGCGATCTCACCGGCCCGCTGCCCGGCCACCCAGCCGGGACCGTGCCGACCCACCGCGCCGAGCAGGTCGGCCCGCAGCGTGGCCTTGACCGTGGCGGCGACCCGCGCGGAGATCGTGCCCTGCGCCCAGACCAGCGCGGAACGGGCGGCGACCGCGACCACGAAGCCGGCCAGCGCCGGCCGATCCAGCCGGCCGTCGATCGCGGTGGCCAGCACCGACGCGAGCGCGGTGGCCTGCGCCACGATCAACCCGGCGGCCAGCACGCCCAGGAGCGCGAGCACGGCGAGATCGCCCCGGGCCGCGGGGACCCGGCGCAGCAGACGCGGGTCGAACGGACGGCGGCTCACCAGTACACCGGAGCCCTGCCGTCGGTTCTTCCTCGGAAAACCCACCAGCACATCGCCTGGAAGCCTAGTAGGGCCGGAAGTAGCGGCAGCGCCACCCAGCCCAGCAGCCGCAGGGTCGGCGCGCTGGCGGCGGCGTCGGCGACCCGCAGCGAGGCGTCCGGGTCGGTCGTGGAGACCAGCACGTAGGGCCAGAGAGCGGCTCCGACCAGCACCACTGGCAGCGCCAGGGCCGCGCCGGTGGCGACCACCGCCCACCCCGGCCGCTGCCGGGCCAGCGCCGCGCGGGCCGCCAGCAGCGCCGCCACGAGCAACACCGGCAGGAGTACGGCCACCGCCGGTCGCTGCACGGCGTCGCGTACCCGGGCGGAGAGCAGGCCCACGACGGTGGCCACGGCGACCGCGGTGAGCGCCACCGGCACCAGCCGGCGGGCCGTGCGGCCGACCTCGGCGGCGGCCCCGGCGGACAGGCGCAGTGTGAGGAAGGTCGCGCCGTGCACCGCGACCACCGTGACCATGGCGATCCCGGCGGCGGCCGCGAACGGGGTGGCCAGGTGAGTTACCCCGGCGACGTGCCCGTCGGTCCGCAGTGGCACGCCCTGCAACAGCGCGGCGAGCAGCGCGCCCCAGCCCAGCGCGGCGAGGGCGCTGCCGATCATCACGACGCGGTCCCAGCGGGCGCGACTGCGCTCGCTGCTGGGCCGACTGCGCAACTGCACCCCGACGGTGACCAGGATGACGCCGACCAGGGCGCCGACGACGACCGGATAGCAGCCGGCGAGCAACTCGCCCTCCAGCAGGGGGAACGCGCCGAAGAGGATGCCCACGGTGGCCACCAGCCAGACCTCGTTGCCGAGGAAGAACGGCCCGAGGGCGGTGAGCGTCTCGCGCCGCCCGGCCGGGCCGACGCCGCGGGCGAGCAGCAGCCCGACGCCGTAGTCGTAGCCGGCGAGCACCAGGTAGCTGGCGAAAAAGAGGCCGAGCACTGCGTACCAGGCGAGGTCCACGATCTACTCCTCGGTGCTCAGATGAGGGCGGGTTCGGGGTGGGCGGGCTCGCTGGGCGGTGCCGGTGGGCGTCCGAGCGCCGGGTCGGCCGCGCCGCGTCTGGCGTGTCGGGCGAGCAGCACCCAGTTGGTGACGGCGAGAGTGCCCAGCAGCAGGCTGAACCCGATCAGCGAGGTGAGCATCAGCGGTGCGCTGACCGGCGAGACGGCCTGCTCGGTGGGGAGCAGCCCGTACGCCACCCAGGGTTGCCGGCCGACCTCGCGGGAGATCCAGCCGAGGATCACCGCGACGAACGGCAGCGGCAGGCCGACCAGGATCAGCCAGAGCGGAAAGCGCAGTCGGATGATCCAGTCCCGGTAGAGCAGGGGCAGCAGGAGCCAGACGCACCCCAGTGTGAAGCCGATCAAGATCATGAAGCCCAGCCCGACGCTGGCGAGCGCGGGCGGCGTGTAGTCACCGGGGCCGAACCGCGTGGTCCACTCGGCGATCAGCGCCCGGCTCTCGGGGGTGTCGCCGCCGAACTTGGTCGGCTGCACCGAGCCGACCGGGCCGAACTGGGCGAAGCCGAAGCCCTGCACCATCGTGATGGCCAGTGCCGCGGTGACCAGGCCGATCCGCAGCGAGGTGCGGAAGAGCGCGAAGTCGGGGGTACGCCGGATCAGGTGCCCGGCGCTGACCGCCGCCATCAGCATCCCGCCGACCAGCAGTGCCGCCGAGACCACGTGCCCGAGGGCCATGCCGAGGCTGGGGTTGGTCAGCAGCGCACCGAAGTCGGTGAGGTGGGCGATCCCGTCGCGGACCTCGTACCCGACCGGGTTCTGCAGCCAGGAGTTGGCCACCATGATCCAAAACGCGGACGCGTACGCGGTGATCGCCACGCCCCAGAGCAACGCGAGGTGCACGCCCTTGCCGAGTCGGTGCCAGCCGAAGATCCACATCCCGAGGAACGTGGACTCCAGGAAGAACGCCACCAGCGTCTCGATGGCCAGGGGCGCGCCGAAGACGTTGCCGACGTAGCGCGACAGACCGCTCCAGTTCAGCCCGAACTGGAACTCCATCACGAGGCCGGTGGCGATGCCGAGCACGTAGTTGATCACGTAGAGCTGGCCCCAGTAACGCGTCAGCCGCTCCCACTTCGGGTTGCCGGTGAGCACCCAGGCGGTCTGCATGCCGACCAGCAGGGTGACCAGCCCGAGCGTGACGACGACGAACAGGAAGTGGATCGAGGTGGTGGTGGCGAACTGCAGGCGGGCGAGGAGCAGGGTGTCCATGACCAGCCCTCCATAGCTGTTGGCTCCCTTGTCATAGCCACCCTACACGTAGCCTGCCTACATGTAAGCCCTACTACGCCTTGTCGTAGACAAGTCTACGACAAGGCGTAGTAGTGATGGGGTGCGAAGGTCGCGCTCGATCCTGGATGTAGTGGCCTCGTAGCCGTGGGATGCCACTAGATCCTGGAT
>NZ_JAGPXU010000045.1:0-26609 GCF_018070385.1 Micromonospora sp. C97 | reverse complement strand
GGTTAGGGGGTGGGGTTTAGGGCTGCTTTTAGGGCTTGGGGGAGCGTGGGGTGCTGGTAGGGGTAGGCGGCTCGGGCTAGGACGCCGGGCAGGACGCGGGTGCTGGTGAGGGCCTCGTGGGCGAAACCGCCGAGGACCACCTTGAGCGCCAGCGCGGGGATCGGGATGATCGCCGGGCGGTGCAGCTGCCGGGCCAGTTCACGGGTGAACTCGGCGTTCGTCACCGGGTTCGGCCCCACCACGTTCACCGGGCCGGCGATGTCGTCGTGGTCGAGCAGGAAGCGGGTCGCGTCCAGCCAGTCGGCCATCGAGATCCACGGCAGCCACTGCCGGCCGCTGCCCAGCCGGCCGGCGATACCCAGCTTGAACGGCAGCAGTTGCGGCTTGAGCAGCCCGCCCTCGCGGTCCAGTGGCAGGCCGGTCCGCAGCCGCACCACGCGTACCCCGGCGTCCTCGGCCGGCCGGGTCGCGGCCTCCCACACCCGGCAGACGTCGGCCAGGAAGCCCTCGCCGGCCGGCGCGTCCTCCTCGACCGCCCGGTCGCCGGTGTTGCCGTACCAGCCCACGGCCGATGAGTTGAGCAGCACCCGGGGCCGGTCCGCGGTGGGCAGCCCGGCGATGGTGGTCGCCAGCGTGGTGGTGCTGTCCACCCGGCTGGTGCGGATCAACCGGCGGTAGTCGTCGTTCCAGCGCTTGTCGCCGACGCCCGCCCCGGCCAGGTTGACGACCGCGTCGGCCTCGGCGACGACTGCCGGGTCGAGCTGCCCGGCGGCGGGGTCCCACTGACGCTGCTGCGAGTCGCGCGGCGACCGACGGACCAGCCGGGTGATCTGGTGCCCGTCGGCGGTGAGCCGGTCGGCCAGCCGGGTGCCGAGGAAGCCGGACGCGCCGGCCAGAAGGATCCGCATACCCCCATCTTCGTCCAGAACGCCGCCGACGGATGCGCGGGGCGGCCGACGTCACCGGCTGTGGGACGGACCGGCGAGGAAATTTGCGGGACCCGCCATACGGCGCGGAGTACGCAGGTCAACGGGCCTCCCAGCGGCGAAAAAGGCTACCGCGCGTATTCGGTGATTGCCGCGTTTCCGCAGGTCGGAGCAAACGTGAACGCGGTGTTCGCGATTGCTTCCCGCATCGATATGGCTGACCATGAGCCATCCGGTAGCACCCCCGAAAGGCGGGGTCGGCTCACCGTGCCCACCGTCGGGCGATCCCTGAGGAGGAACCATGCCGATCCTGGTGAGCGGAGCGACCGGGACCGTCGGAGGCAGCCTGGTCCGGCAACTGGTGGCCGCCGGCCACGACGTACGCGCACTGACCCGCGACCCGGCGTCACCGGCGGCCGCCGCGCTGCCCAGCGGGGTGGAGGTGGTGGCCGGCGACTTCGCCAGGCCCGACACGCTGGCACCGGCGCTGCGCGGCGTGACGCGTATGCACCTGGTCGCGATGGATGGGTACGGGCCGCTGACCACCGGCGCGGAGATCCTGGAGCTGGCCCGGAAGGCTGGCGTCCGTCGGGTCACCCACCTCGGGCACAACGATCCGAGCCGGGCCGACGACGACCCGCTGGAGGCACCGCACCGGCCGCTGCACCGGGCGGTCGAGACCTCGGGTCTGGAGTGGACACACGTGTTTCCCGGCGAGTTCATGGCGAACACCAGGGAGTGGGCGCACACCATCCGGGCCGAGGGGGTGGTTCGGGCGCCCTTCGGTGACTGGAACAGCGCCCTGGTCCACGAGGCGGACATCGCCGCGGTCATCATGGCCGCGCTCACCGAGGACGGCCACGCCGGCCGGGTGTACCAGCCGACCGGGCCGGAGCCGGTCCGCCGCCGGGACGCGGTCCAGATGATCGGCGAGGCGATCGGCCGTCCGGTGCGGTTCGACGAGCTGACCCCGGAGCAGGCCCGGGACTACTGGAAGGACACCTATCCCGCGGAGGTCATCGAGTGGTTCCTGGAGATGGGCCGGTACGTTGACGGCAACGCCTGGGTCGCCCCGGACGTCGAGCAGGTGACCGGCCGCCCCGGGCGCACGTTCCGGCAGTGGGCCGCCGAGCACGCGGACGACTTCCGGTGACGGCACCCGGGGCGTGGACCGGCCCGGTGGTCAGGCCGCGGGGGCCGGGCGCAGGTCGGCGAGCAGTCGCTCCACCTCGGCGTACGACTCGGAGCTCAGCGGGCCCAGTTCCAGGGTGGCCAGGTTCTCGTCGGCCTGGGCCACCGTGCGTAGGCCGGGGATCGGCACGGTACGGGGGCTGCGCGCCAGCAGCCAACCGAGCGCGCCCTGCGCGAGGGTGCGCCCGTCGGCGGTGAGCGCCGCGCGGACCTCGTCGACCCGGGCCGCCCAGCGCGGCGTCGGCCGGCCGTCGGTGAACCACTCCAGCCATTCCGGTGCCCGTCCGCGCACGTCGTCCGTCCCGACCGCCCGGGTCGATCCGGTGAGCAGCCCCATCGCCAACGGCCCACGGTTGAGGCTGGCCAGGTCGTGTGTGTCGCAGACCGCCAGCACCGCCGCGTTGTCGCGCAGCACCGACTCGTCGTGCTGGATCGCGGCGCAGTGCGGGCCGGCAGCCGCGAACGCCTCCGCCGAGGCGGGGTCGTCGGTGCTCCAGCCGTACGCCCGGATCTTGCCCTGGTCGACCAGGCCCTCCAGGGTGTCGACCAGATCGAGCGCGGCGGGCACCGGCAGGTCGTTGAGGTGCAGTTGGTAGAGGTCCACGTAGTCGGTGCCGAGCCGGCGCAGCGAGTCGTCCAGGCTGCGCACCGCGAAGGCCGGGCTGGCGTCGGTGCCGAGCGCCCGCCGGGTGCTCTCCTCGCTGACGTTGCCGAACTTGGTGGCGATCACCACGCTGTCCCGTCGCCCGGCCACCGCTTGACCGAGGATCCGTTCGCTGTGTCCGGCGCCGTAGTTGCTGGCGGTGTCGAACAGGGTCACCCCGAGTTCGAGCGCCCGGTGGATGGTGCGGATCGACTCGGCGTCGTCCACTTCACCCCAGCCGAACGGCTGCCCGTCGTCACCCCAGAGCGGGCCGCCGATGGCCCAGCATCCCATTCCGATAGCGCTCACCGTGATGCCGCTGCGTCCCAGCGTCCGTGTCGTCGTCATGGCACCAGCCTCCAACCTGGAGCGCGCTCCAGGTCAAGCACTAGCATCTCGCGACATGAGCGGTTACGCCCCCTCGGAGGCCGCCCGCCGCAGCGGCTTCAGCCTGGACACCCTGCGGTACTACGAGAAGATCGGCCTGCTCGCCGACGTGGAGCGGACGGCGGGCGGGCAGCGGGTCTTCACCGACGACGATCTCGGCTGGTTGGAGCTGTTCCGGTGCCTGCGCGACACCGGGATGCCGATCGCGCAGATGCGCCGATACGCGCAACTGGCCCGCGACGGTGACCACACCGTCGACGAGCGCTGTGCACTGCTGCGAACCCACGCGGTGCGGGTCGAGGAGCAGATGGGCCTGCTCCAGCGCCAGTACGAGCATCTTCGGGAGAAGATCCGCTACTACGAGCGGCTGCCCGGCCCGCCGTCGACGTGACGGTGGCAGGGCCCGGCAGTCGCGCCGGTGTGGCGGCGTCCCGGGGTCGGTGACACCGCCACATCGGCGCTCCGGAGTCGATCACGGCTCAGCTGGGCGGCGCGGTCAGGCCGAGGAGTTCCTCGGCTGTCCCGGCTCGACCGGTGAGCGCGTTCAGGGCGGTGACCAGCCGCTTCTCCTCGTAGCGGAAGTGCGATTCGAGCAGGGCGGCCAACCCGTCCAGCTCACCGCGCACCTGCTCGACAGGCACCGCGTCGCCGCCGGCCAGTAACGCCTCGACCCGCTCCAGGATCCCGGCCACCACCTCGTGGTCGGTGATCAGGTTGTCGATGACCGGGCGCAGTTCGGGGACCTGCTCGGCCAGCAGCCGGAACGCGCCCGCGTCCTCGCCGGTGTGGTGTCGCCCGAGCGCGGCGCAGAAGGTCAGGCAGTGCGCCCGCAGGTGCCGTGACGGGGTGCCGAGGTCGGCCCTGAGCCGGGCCAGTTCCGCGCTGAGCCAGAGGTGGATCTCGATCATTTGATTGCCGACGGCGGCGAGCCGGTCGGCCGGTGAACCGTTTGGGTGCACGTGAGTCCCATGCTGTCCCCGCGCCTCCATGCCCACGGCGGCCTTCGTGCCGGGTGCACCGCGACGCTGCGCCGGAGTCTATCCCGATCGGACCGGCCGGCGGCGGCCCGCGCCGGGGAGCGGCAGTGGTCACGGAGTGGTCGGCTCGTCGGTCTCCCGGACGTCGTGCCAGCGCGCCCGCCAGCCGGCCTCGTGGGCCTCGTGACTGGTCCGTTCCTGGAAGACGGCGGCCCGCAACGCGTGCCGGGATTGGGACATGACCATCACCTCCACGGCCACCAGTGCCACGCAGATCACTGTCGCGAGGGTGAGCGCGCCCAGCGCTGGTAGGTGCTGGCCGACCGGGAGGGCCGCGCTGAGCACGAGGATGACGCCGATGCGGGTCCACGTGACGGTGTGCAGGGTGCGCAACTGAAAGAGCAGGTTGACGGCGAAGTAGCAGATCAGCCCGCCGAACAGCATCGGCACCGCCGGCCCCTCGACCTTCTCCGCGATCCCGCCGGCCGGGTTGGTGATCTTGTGGAGGATCTCCTCGTTGCCGATCGAGAAGAGGATCACCCCGGCGATCATCGGCAGGTAGAGGTACGCGTACGCGTCGCGGGCCATCGCCACCCGGGGGGCACCCTCCGCCGCGTGCAGGGCGATCCGGGCGGCCGGCCCGATGAAGTCGAAGTGCGCCCACCAGAGGGCGGCGGTGACCACGATGCCGAGCGCGGCGGCGGCCACCGCCGGCCAGGTGACCGGCTTGCCGAGCAGGTTGCCGCCCACCCCCGTAGAGATGATCGACTCGCCCAGCGCGATGATCAGGATGAGGTCGTAGCGTTCCGTCCAGTGCTCGGCGCTGGTCACCCCCCAGCCCCAGGTCCCGACGATGAAGCCGGTCGCGTACTGCACCACCACCACGGTGATCCACAGCCCGTCGCGGACCATGGCGGCCTGGTCGGGGTCGGTGATCTGCGGTGGGATGAGGGCGGCGGCCAGCAACAGCACGATGCTCACCGTCAGCTCCGGTGCGAACCGCCGCAGTTGCCGCCGCTCCTGTGGGCTGTCCCGCACCACATGCTGATAGAGGATCATGTGTACGGCCCGGACCACGACGTAGCTGATGGCCACCAGCATCGGGCCGGCGGCGCTCCCCTTCGGGTCGCTGAACGCCTGCGGAAGCGCCAGGGCGAACGCGAACAGGGCGACCATCGCGATCACCATGAGCACGGGGACGTAGCCCTCGCCGAGCCGGACCCGGGTGGCGACCAGGCTGTGCACCACCCAGATCCACCAGAGCACGGCGAGCACCAGGGCGGCGTGCAGCAGTTGCCGTCCGGAGATGTTCGCCGCGGTCGCCCGGGTGATGATGAAGAACGAGAAGACGAAGACCAGATCGAAGAAGACCTCGAACTTGTCCACCCGGGCCCCGGGAGCGATCGGCACGGCCGGTCCCAGCTGTCCACCCCGCCGGTAGCCGCCCACGTCCCAACTCTGGCAGCGTTCGGGCTGGTCGGAGGGTCGAACGGCGATGGCGACGGGTCCCGCGTTACCTCCGGCCCGGGTCGGGGAAACACCGGGACCGCGGCCTCCCGCAGCGGGCCGGCCGGTCCGCCCCACCCGGACAAGGATGGACAATGACGACGAACAATCCGATCAGCACTCCGTTCGCTCATCACTCCACGGCGATGGACGTGATCAAGGGCGTGGACCTCGTCGGGCGGCGGGCGGTCGTCACCGGCGGGTCCTCCGGCATCGGTGTGGAGACCGCCCGCGCCCTGGCCAGCGCCGGCGCCGAGGTCACCCTCGCGGTCCGCAACCCCGACGCCGGGCAGAAGGCCGCCGACGACATCACCGGCACCACCGGCAACGACCGGGTCCTGGTCGCCCCCCTCGACCTCGCCGACCAGGATTCGATCGCCGATTTCGTGGCCAACTGGGACGGCCCGCTGCACATCCTGGTCAACAACGCCGGCATCATGGCCGCACCCCTGTCCCGGACCCCGCAGGGCTGGGAGATGCAGTTCGCCACCAACCACCTGGGGCACTTCGCGCTCGCCACCGGGCTGCACCGGACCCTCGCGGCCGCCGACGGGGCCAGGATCGTCTCGGTCAGCTCCGCCGCCCACCTGCGCTCACCGGTGGTCTTCGACGACATCCAGTACGACAACCGGGAGTACGAGCCGTGGCAGGCGTACGGGCAGTCCAAGACGGCCAACGTGCTCTTCGCCGTGGAGGCGACCCGGCGCTGGTCCGACGACGGCATCTACACCAACTCGCTGATGCCCGGCGCGATCCAGACCAACCTGCAGCGCTACGTCAGCAAGGAGGAACTGGACCGGATGCGGGCGGGCAACGCGGCGGCCTGGAAAACCGTCGAACAGGGCGCCGCCACCTCGGTGCTGGTCGCCGCGTCACCGCTGCTCGACGAGGTGGGTGGGCGCTACTTCGAGGACTGTCAGCAGGCTGCCCCCGCCCAGCCCGGTGGGCGAACGGGCGTCGCCGAGTACGCGCTGGACCCGGAGGCCGCCGAGCGACTCTGGCAGGTCTCGACCGCCCTGCTCAAGGGCTGAGCAGCCCCACGCAAAGGGCGCCCCGGTCGACGACCGGGGCGCCCTTTCGGCGTTCAGGCGGATCAGGCCAGGCCCAGCTCCGACTCGAAGTTGCCGCCCTCCAGCCGCTCCTTGACCGCGGTCAGGAAGCGGGCCGCGTCGGCACCGTCGATCAGGCGGTGGTCGTACGACATGGCCAGGTAGACCATCGACCGGACCGCGATGACCTCGCCCAGCTCCGGGTCGTTGACCACGACCGGACGCTTCACCACGGCGCCCGTGCCGAGCATCGCCGACTGCGGCGACGGCACGATCGGCGTGTCGAAGAGCGCGCCCCGGCTGCCCGTGTTGGTCAGCGTGAAGGTCGCCCCGGCCATCTCGTCTGGGGTGATCTTGTTGTTCCGGGTGCGCTCGGCCAGGTCGGCGATCCGCTTGGCGATGCCGCCCATGTTGAGGTCACCGGCGTTGTGGATGACCGGCACGAGCAGCCCGCGCTCGGTGTCCACGGCGATGCCGAGGTGCTCCGCGGCCGGGTAGGTGATCGTGCCACCGTCCAGGTCCATGCTGGCCTGGATGATCGGGTGGGTCTGCAGCGCCTCGATGGCGGCGAGGGCGAAGAACGGCAGGAAGGACAGCTTCACGCCGTGCTTGGCCAGGAACGAGTCCTTGGCCTGGGCCCGCAGCTTGGCGACCTTGGTGACGTCGACCTCGACGACAGTGGTGAGCTGCGCCGTCTCGTGCAGCGACTGCTGCATGCGCTTGGCGATGGTCGCCCGGATCCGCGGGAGCTTCTCCGTGGTGCCCCGCTTCGCGCTGGGCTGCGGCTTGGCGGCCGGCTTCGGTGCGGGCGCCGACGGCGCGGCGGCCGGCTGTGCCGCCGGAGCCGGCGCGGCCTTGGCGGCCCTGGCCTTCTCGGCCGCGTCGAGGACGTCCTGCTTGCGGATCCGGCCACCCACGCCGGTGCCGTTCAGTGCGGCCAGGTCGACGCCGTGCTCGCTGGCGAGCTTGCGCACCAGCGGAGTCACGTACCCGGCGGCCTCCTCGCCGCCACCCGGCGCCGGGGCGGACGGACGCGGCGGCGTCGAGGTGGCAGCGGCCGGCTGCGCGGCCTGCTCGGTCTTGGCCGGCTGCGCCGAGCTCTCGGTCTCCGCGGCGGGCTCGTTGTACGACATGCCGGGGGTCGGCTCCTCGACCTTCGGCTCCGGCTTCGGCTCGGCCTTCGGCGCCGGCTTGGCCTCCGCCTTCGGCTCGGGCTTCGGCTCCGGCTTGGCCTGGGCGGGGGCTCCGCCGGCGGCACCGATGATCGCCAGGTCGGCGCCAACCGCTGCGGTCTCGTCCTCGGCGACCTTGATCTCCAGCACCGTGCCGGCGACCGGCGACGGGATCTCGGTGTCCACCTTGTCGGTGGAGACCTCCAGCAGCGGCTCGTCGACCTCGATGGTCTCGCCGACCTGCTTGAGCCAGCGGGTGACAGTACCCTCGGTGACGCTCTCACCCAGGGCCGGCATCTTCACCGGGGTGCCCTCGCCCGACGAGGCGGCGGCCGGAGCCGGCTCCTCGGCCGGGGCCTCGTCCTGGGCGACCTCGTCGGCGGTGCCCTCGGCGGCGGCCGTCGGCTCGGCGGCCGGCTCGACCGCCTCGGCCGGGGCCTGCTCCTGCCCGGCGGTCTCGCCACCGCCGGTCGATTCGCCCTCACCGGCGATGACGGCCAGCTCGCTGCCGACCTCGGCGGTCTCGTCCTCGCCGACCACGATCCGGCTCAGCACGCCCGCAGCGGGCGACGGGATCTCGGTGTCGACCTTGTCGGTCGAGACCTCGAGCAGGGGCTCGTCAACCTCGACCGTGTCGCCCTCCTGCTTGAGCCAGCGAGTGACGGTGCCCTCGGTGACGCTCTCGCCGAGCCGGGGCATGGTGACCGATACCGGCATTTTCTGAGACTCCTTCATTCCCCTGGTGGGATCTTCGCCCGTCGCCGGACGCCGCGGTTTGGATGATCAGGCGTGCGAGTGCAGCGGCTTGCCGGCGAGGGCCAGGTGCGCCTCGCCCAACGCCTCGTTCTGGGTCGGGTGGGCGTGCACGAGCTGGGCGACCTCCGCCGGGTACGCCTCCCAGTTGTAGATGAGCTGCGCCTCACCGATCAGCTCACCCACCCGGGCGCCAACCATGTGGACGCCGACCACCGGGCCGTCGTTGACCCGGACCAGCTTCACGAAACCGGTGGTCTTGAGGATCTGGCTCTTGCCGTTGCCGCCCAGGTTGAAGTTGAGGGCGGTGACCTTGTCGGCGCCGTACTGCTCCTTGGCCTTCGCCTCGGTCAGGCCGACCGACGCCAGCTCCGGGTCGCAGTAGGTGACGCGCGGGATGCCGGCCTCGTCGATCACGGCCGGGGTCTGCCCGGCGATCTCCTCGGCCACGAAGATGCCCTGCTGGAAGCCGCGGTGGGCGAGCTGGAGGCCGGGCACGATGTCGCCGACCGCGTAGACGTTCGGCACGCTGGTACGCAGCCGCTCGTCGGTCAGCACGTAGCCGCGGTCCATCTTGACGCCCTGCTCCTCGTACCCGAGGTTGGCGGTGTTCGGGCCGCGACCGACGGCGACCAGCAGCAGCTCGGCCTCGACGGTCTCGCCGCCCTGGATGGTCAGCTTGACGCCGTTGTCGGTCTTCTCGACCTTCTCGAACGGCTTGCCGACCTTGAAGTTGATCTTACGCTTGCGGAACGCCCGCTCCAGCGCCTTCGACGACTCCTCGTCCTCGGCGGCGACCAGCCGGGGCAGCGCCTCGACGATCGTCACGTCCACACCGAAGGACTTCCACACGCTGGCGAACTCGACGCCGATCACGCCGCCACCGAGCACGATCACCGACGACGGCACCCGGTCCATCGTGAGCGCGTGGTCGCTGGTGATGATCCGCTCGCCGTCGACCTCCAGGCCGGGCAGGCTCTTGGCGTACGAGCCGGAGGCCAGGACGATGTTGCGGCCGGTGTAGCGCTTGCCGTCCACCTCGACGACGTTCTTGCCGACCAGCTTGCCCTCGCCGGCGACGAAGGTGATGTTCTTCGAGCCGCCCACCAGGCCCTGCAGGCCCTTGTAGAGGCGGGAGATCACGCCGTCCTTGTACGAGTTCACGCCGGCCATGTCGATGCCGATCAGCTCGGCCTTGACGCCGAACTGCTCCGACTCGCGGGCCTGGTCGGCGATCTCCGCCGCGTGCAGCAGGGCCTTCGTCGGGATGCAGCCGTTGTGCAGGCAGGTCCCGCCGAGCTTGCCCTTCTCGATCAGGGCGACGGAGAGGTCAAGCTGGGCGGCGCGCAGGGCCGTCGCGTAGCCGCCGCTGCCACCTCCGAGAATGACGATGTCGAAGGTCGCTTCGTTCGGCTCGCTCACGTCCAACTCCCAGGTCGCGTCGCTGCATCGGGGGTCACAGGGGTGTAACACGGACACACCCCACCTCGGTCATCTTGTCACCACTGAGCACAGGGTGCGTACTGAGGTGCCCAACGACACGTCATCGACACGTACCCTTGGCACCGTTGTCGATGACGCACGGTGGGGGAGAGATCCGGTGGGGTTGTTCCGGCGCCGCAAACAGGCGGCTGTGCCGAGCCGTGACCGTGCCGCCGATCGTGGCGATCTGGACCATCTGGAGAACTTCATCCGGAGTCGGCGCGGCGTCGAGGCGTTCATCGAGCCGCGGACGACGGTGACGGAGACCACCGTCATCCTGATCGCCGACGACGGGGAGTGGACCCGCCGCCGGATCGACGGGCCGGACGGGGCGCGACGCTTCGCGTACCGGATGGGCATCCCGGTGTACGACGTCCGGCTGATGGGCTACCCGCAGCGGATGCGCGACTTCAACGAGCGCCGCAAACGCCGCCCCGAGCGGTACTGAGAAGGGGCCCCCGGCGTCGACCGGAGGCCCCCTCGATGTCCGTCGCGTCAGCCGTTGGCGGCGACGTCCTCGACGAGCTGCACCAGGGTGCGGACCGGAACGCCGGTGCCGCCCTTGGTCCAGTAGCCGGTCGGCTCGCCCGAGTGGTAGCCCGGCCCGGCGATGTCGATGTGCGCCCAGGCCACGTCGTCGGCCACGAACTCACGCAGGAACACGCCGCCCTGCAGCATGTGACCGGCCCGGTCCATGCCGGCGTTGACCTGCGAGATGTCCGCCACGTCCGACTCCATGCCCTTACGGACGTCGTCGGGCAGCGGCATCGGCCAGGCCGGCTCGCCGACGGCGTCGCCGGCCACCTTCACCCGGTCGCACAGCTCCGGGGTGCCCATCACGCCGGCCACCCGCTTGCCCAGCGCGATGACCTGGCCGCCGGTCAGGGTGGACGTCTCGAACAGGTAGTCGGTGCCGTCGGCGCAGGCGCGGGCGATGGCGTCGCCCAGGATCATCCGGCCCTCGGCGTCGGTGTTGAGCACCTCGACCCGCTTGCCGTTGAACATGGTGATCACGTCACCCGGGCGGTAGCTGGTGCCCGAGGGCATGTTCTCCGCCATCGGCAGGTACGCGCTGACCGCCACCGACGGCTTCAGCGCGGCGATCGCCAGCATGGTCGCGCCCACCGCGGCGGCGCCCGCCATGTCGGACTTCATCTCCCACATGCCCTGCGCCGGCTTGATCGAGATGCCGCCGGTGTCGAAGGTGATGCCCTTGCCGACCAGCGCGACCCGCTTGCCGTTGCCGCCGCCCTGCGGGGTGTAGGTCAGCTTCACCAGCCGCGGCGGGGCCTCCGAGCCCTGCCCGACCGCGACGATGCCGCCGTACCCGCCGGCGGCCAGCGCCGCCTCGTCCAGCACCTCGACGTCGAGACCCGCCTCGCGCGCCGAGCTCGCCACCGCGTCGGCGAACGACGGCGGACGCAGCTGGTTCGGCGCGGTGTTCACCCAGTCCCGGCTGAGCCGGACCGCGCCCGCCACCGCCTGCGCCCGGGCGACCTCCGCCTGGGCGTTCGCGTCGCCGGCGTCCGGCACCGCGATGAGCACCTCGGCCACCGGCTCCCGCCGGGTCGGCTGGGGCCGGGTCTTGTACCCGGCGAACCGGTACCCACCCAGCAACGCCCCCTCGGCGACCGCCCGCAGCTCGGCCGACGCGTCCGCGTCATCCGGCAGCGGCAGCGCGAGCGCGACAGTGCGCGCGCCGGCCAGGGCCCGGATCGCGGCACCGGCGGCCCGGCGCAGCGTCTCCGGGGCCGGTGCGGCGCCCGACGGCTCCGGGCCGAGCCCGACCGCGGTGACCAGCGGGGCGGTCACGGTGCCCAGGGTGGCCAGCTTGATGACCTCACCCGGCCCGCCGGTCGCGCCGAGCAGCGCGAGCGTCTCGGTCAGCTTGCCGTCGAACGCGGCCGCGATGCTCTCCGCGCCGCTGGCGAGCAGCAGGGTGCCGGCGAGGCCGCTGGTGGCGCCCTGCTCTCCGGTCTGGCTGTGCACGCCGATCACGATCGCGTCGACGGCGAGCTCGGCCGGGTCGGTGTCGACCAGGCTCAGGTTGGTGGTGCGGGGTGAAGTCACTGAAGCTACTCCGGGCGGGCCGGGCCGGTCGCGGCGTCGCGTACCAGCGGTGAAGGTCTCCGGCGGAACCTACCTGCCGGACGTCATGGCTGTCCCGCCGACGGCGCCAGCGGGCTCCCGCCGATGCTAACCAGCGGCGTTGCCCCCGGTAAGTTGCCACCCATGACCGACGTGACCTCCGACGCCGCCGCGACCCGGCTGCGCCGTTCCCCGCTGCACGAGCGGCACACCGCCGCCGGAGCCAAGTTCGCCCCCTTCGGGGGCTGGGAGATGCCGCTGGAGTACGCCGGCGGGGGAGTGCTCAAGGAGCACACCGCTGTGCGTACGGCGGTCGGGGTCTTCGACGTGTCGCACCTGGGCAAGGCCCGGGTGAGCGGCCCCGGCGCGGCCGACTTCGTCAACTCCTGCCTCAGCAACGACCTGGGCCGGATCGGCCCGGGCCGGGCGCAGTACACGCTCTGCTGCGACGACGCCACCGGCGGCGTGGTGGACGACATCATCGCCTACCTCTACGCCGACGACCACGTCTTCCTCATCCCGAACGCGGCGAACACCGCCGAGGTGGTACGCCGGTTGCGCGCCGCCGCGCCCGCGCAGGTGACAGTCACCGACGAGCACGAGGCGTACGCGGTGCTGGCCGTGCAGGGCCCCCGCTCGGCCGAGTTGCTGGCCGCCCTGGACCTGCCCACCGAGCACGGGTACATGAGCTTCTCCGCCGCGAGCCTGGCCGGGGTGGAGCTGACCGTCTGCCGTACCGGCTACACGGGCGAGTTGGGCTACGAGCTGGTGGTGCCGGCGGAGCACGCGGTAGCGGTCTGGGACGCGCTCTTCGCTGTCGGCGCGACGTTCGGGCTGCGCGCCTGCGGGCTGGCCGCCCGGGACACGCTGCGCACCGAGATGGGTTACCCGCTGCACGGGCAGGACCTCTCCTTGGACATCAGCCCGGTGCAGGCCCGCTCCGGCTGGGCGGTCGGTTGGGACAAGCCGGCCTTCTGGGGCCGCGACGCGCTGCTCGCCGAGCGGGCCGCCGGCCCCCGGCGGACGCTGCGCGGCCTGGTGGCCGTGGACCGGGCCATCCCGCGCCCCGGCATGACCCTGCACGTGGGTGACGTCCAGGTCGGCACCGTGACCAGCGGCACCTTCAGCCCGACGAGGAAGCAGGGCATCGCCCTGGCCCTGCTCGACACCGACGCCAACCTCGCGGACGGTGCCGAAGTCGAGATCGACATCCGAGGCCGCCGAGCCCCCCTGACCCTGACCAAACCCCCCTTCGTAACCCCCTCAGTGAAGTAACCCCCACCCGCCTTCAGCGTTGATCATGAGGTTGACGGGCCATTTGGAGATCAACGGCCCCGTCAACCTCATGATCAACGCCGATTCGGCGGGGGTGGGAGGGGGCGGGGGTTAGGGGGTTTGGGGTTTGGGGGGTTCGCCGGAGTCCAGGACTGCCTGGGTCCAGCCGCCTTCGATGACGCCTGTCGCGTCCAGGACGGCCCAGTCGACCACGTCGGAGGTCTCCACCACGACCGGGGCTCCGATGCGGACGCTCTGGTCGGTGTTGGCGTCGCTGGCGCTCACGCCCACGATCCGCTCGGGGACCTCCCACGAGGTGACGCCCGCCCAGACGTACTCCGGGCCGTCGTCCCCGGGCAGGCCGTACTTCACCACCAGCTGCGACTCGGTGGGGAACCGACCGGCGACGAACCGGGCTCGCGCGTCACCGAGCGCGGCCCGGGCGGTGGCGACCGCACGGCTCATCGCGTCACCGGAGCGTGCGTAGCGCACGTCCGGCTGGATGCCGGAGAACAGCGTGGCGCAGGCGGCGGCGTAGTACCGCCCGTCCGGGCCGGGATGCCCGGCCGGCGGGCGCAGGCTGAGGAACGAGTCGGCCTCCGGGTCGGTCGCCGGGTCCAGTTCGAGGCGGAGCAGCACCGGGGCGGTGGCACCGTGCTGCTCCGGATTGCCGTACGCCACGGCGATGTCGTGCCCGGTGACCGTCGCCAGCACCGGCAGCTGCACGAACGCCGGCACCTCCTCGCCGGTGAGCCCGTCGGTCCAGTCCCGCAGCAGCCGGCGGGCCGCCCCGGTCATCACCGCACCCCAGGCGCGGGTGAGGTGGTCGGGCACCCCCTGGGTCTGCAACTCCAGCAGGCCGAAGCGGCGCAACCCCTTCGTGGTGAACCACAGGCCCTCGGTGTCCGAGGAGTACGGCACCAGCACCCAGTCGACGAGCCGGATGCGGCCCTGCTCGTCCGGGAGGGACCGCAGCGCGGTCGCCGGGTCGAGGAACTGCAGACCGAAGACGTCCACCACGTCGCTGTCGACGGATTCGGCCACGGCCGCCGCGACCGCCCGGGCGGCCCACTCGTGTGCCGGCGGCCAGCCGGGCCGGTACTCGGCCTGGACGACCACCAGGTGCGTCGCCGCCGCCAGCCGGGCCAACTGCTCCTCGGTGGCGCCGAACGCGGTGAGCAGGTCCGGCGGCAGCTCCGGGAACTCGCTGATCGGCCGGGTGTCGACGCTCATCAGCGGACTGTCGAGCATCTGCCGGGCCAGCCCGTGCACCGGCTCGGCGAGCCGGCCGGTCAGGGCCGCCACCGCGGTCTTCGCACTGACCTTCGGCAGCCCCGTCATCGGCACCAGGTAGGTCGCGCTGAGCGACTCCGGCACCGGTACGGGCAGGAAGTCGTCAGTGATGAGCATGGTGGGATCCCCCGGTGGCCGTGCCGGTGTTGTCGAGGCGAACGCTACCCGGCTCGCCGTGCCCGGTTCAGCCGGACAGCACCAGACCCAGGTAGACCAGCGTGGTGACCACCTCGACGGTCGCGCCGAGGACGTCGCCGGTGATGCCGCCGAGCCGGCGTACCACGTGGGTGAGCAACGCCAGCGCGACGGCGATCGCGGCGACGACGGCCAGCGGCCCCTGCCACGGACGGCCCGGCACCGCGGGCACCGCCAGCAGCACGACGGCGACCGCGCCGGCGGCCACTGCCACCGGGCCGACAGTGCCGGCGACCAGCGCGCCCAGCCCGTCGGGCCGGGCCGCCGGAACCCCTCGCCGGCAGGCCACCGTGACACCGAACCGCCCGGCCGCGGTCGCCGCGACCACCGCCGCGAGCGCCGCCGGCCAGGACCGGCCCGCCAGGTCGGCGAGCGCCGCCGCCTGCACCAGGAGTACGACCACCAGGGCGACCACCCCGAACGGGCCGACGTCCGGCTTCTTCATGATCTCCAGGGCGGCCGCGCCGCGCCGGTACGAGCCGAGCGCGTCCACGGTGTCGGCCAGCCCGTCCAGGTGCAGCCCTCGGGTGAGCAGCGCGGCGACGCCGACGGTGACACCTGCCGCCACCAGCGGGGGAGCGAGCGCGCCGGCCAGCAGCAGCACACCGGCCAGCAGGACGCCGAGCAGCGCGCCGACCACCGGGGCGAGGGTCATCGCGGTGCCGGCGACCGGGCGATCGATGTGCCCGGCCCGCACCGGCAGCGTGGTGAACGTGGTGACTGCCAGCCGGGCTCCCGCGAGCAGTCGCGGCTCAGCCGGCACGCAGGCCCGACGCTGGCTGCTCGTCCGTCCCGGTGCTGGCCGGGCCCGGCCCGGCCGGCACCGGCTCGGCGAAGTCGGGCTCGGTGACGTCCGGCTCGGTGAGGTCCGGGTCGGCGTAGCTCGGGTCGGTGGACTCCGGCTCGTCCCCGCCCGGGTCGGTGTCGTCACCGCCAGCCAGCGACGGGTGCACCGGCAGCGCGGCGGCCAGCGCCAGCACCGAGCGCAACAGCGGCAGCGCGACCAGCGCGTTCGCGCCCTCGCCGAGATCCAGCCGCAGGTCGAGCAGCGGGGTGAGGCCCAGCACGTCGGCGGCGAGCCGCACGGCCGGGTGCCCGCCGTGGTCGGCCAGCAGGCACCAGTGCCGGGCCTGCCCGGCCAGGTCCCGGCTCACCATGCCGGCGGCCAACCCGACCGGCCCGTCGAGCAGCACCGGCACCCGGCGGGCGGTGGCGCCGAGCAGCACGCCGGTGGCCACCGCCACGTCGCCGCCGCCCAGCTCGGCGAGGATGTCCTTGGCGCCACGTGACGAGCGGCGGGTGCGGTGCAGCGCGTCGCGGACCGCCGCGCAGCGGGTCATCCACGCCGCGTCGTCGATCTCGCCGGAGTCGGTGATCACCCGGCCCAGCACGGCGGGCGGCTCCGCGCCCGCGGTCGCCGCGAGCACCGCCGCGGCCGCCGCCTCGGTGCCGGCGCCGCACGCCCCGAGCACCAGCAGCTGTACGCCGGCGTCGGCGGCCTGTTCGGCCAACCGCCAGCCGTAGCGCAGCGCGGACTCCACCTGCTCCGGCGTGAGGGCCGGCTGGTCCTCGATCGGCGCGGCAGCCGGGGTGTCCACCACCTGCAGACTGGCGCCGCTCTCGGCGGCCAGCCGGGCCAACGCGCCCTGGCCGGCGCGGGCCTGCGCGGCGCGGCGCGCCGACTCACCGGCGACGGTGCCGGCCGACGCCCCACCGGCGTGGTCGCCGTGCAGCAGCAGCACCCGCACCGAGCCCCAGGCGGCTGGCGTGGAGGTGCCCTGGGTGGCGGCGGCGAAGCCCACCACCCGGTCCAGCACGCCCAGCCCGGCGCCCGGTACGTCCAGGGTGGCCAGCCGGTCCACCGCCTGCGGGCCCGCGTACTCGTCGGGCATCGGCAGTTCCATGCCGGGCTGGATGACCAGCCCGGTGGCCACCATCGGCAGCGCCATTGTCGGTGCGGCCCACGCGTCGCCCGGTTCCGGCGTCGGGGTGGCCGGCGGCGTGTGGGTCAGCACGTCGGGCAGCTGCACCTCGGGGGTCGGCTCGGTGTCGGCCAGGCTCGCCGCGCCCGGCTCGGTGCCGGCGGCCGTCGCCATGGTCACGGTGGCGGCCGGTTCGGTGGCGGGGGCGGCCGGTTCGGTCGCGGCGGCCACCGACTTGAGCCAGACCGGCTGGCCGGCGACGACGAGCACGACCGCGTCGCAGGCATCGGCGACCGCGCGGTTGGCCGCGCCCAACGCGTCGGTGAACGCCCGGCCCAGCGGGGTGGTCGGCACCAGCGACAGCCCCACCTCGGGGCTCACCAGCACCACCCGGGCGGCGCACCCACGGATCGCCTCGGCCAGCTCGGCGATCGTCGCCACGTCGTCGGCGGGTTGGTGGTCGGGGTCGAGCAGCACCGTCACCCAGCCGCCGAGGTCGTCGACGAGCACCGTCTCGTTGGTCTCGGCGGACGCCAGCACGTCGGCCAGCCGGCGCGGGTCCTCGGTGGTCTCCTCGGTGGTCCAGCTGCCCGGCCGACGGGCGCGGTGCGCCGCCAGCCGGGTCGCCCACTCGGTGTCCTCCGGGTCGCCCTCGGGCGCGGTGGCGACGTAGCGGACCACCGGCGCGTCGGTGACCAGGGACTCGGCGAACTCGGACTTGCCGGACCGGATACCGCCGAGCACCAGGACCGTGTTCCACCCGTCTACGGACATGCCCGTACCTTAAGGCCGCCCGGGCTCGCGGTGCCTGCCGGCCCGGTGCTCGCCGTCGTTCAGTCGCAGTGTTCGAACCCGCTGCCGTAGCTGACCCCGCCGGTGGAGCCGCCCCACTTGACGCACGTCCCGGCGGCGCTGGCCCGCACCGGCCCGGCGTAGTAGTCGAAGGACCCGCTGTCGGTGCTGCGGGCCCGACCCTGCACCTCCAGGTACGCCGAGGCCGCCGACTTCGCGCCGACCGCGGTGTCCTTGAGGGTGACCACGCAGTTGGTGCCGGTGCCCGCGTGGTACAGCAGGAAGACCCGACCCTTGCGCTGCCCGTCGCCGCCGGTCAGCGTCGCCGAGTCGATCACCTGGTAGCCGCTGCCGCACGCCTGGGCGGCGGTGTACGGGTTGGGTCGGCTGGACGGAGTGCGGCTGGGCGTGGGTCGGCTGCTGGCGGTGGCGGTCGGCGGGTCGCCCGGCATCGGGGTGCGGGCGGGGTTGCCGCTGGTCGACGCGTCGACGGGGGAGCCGGACGGGCCGGCCGTCGCGGTGCGGCTGGCGCTCGGCGTCGTGCTGGGCCGAGGCCCGCTGGTCGTCGCGTCTCCGGGCGGCAGCGGAGCGTCGGCGACCGTCGCCGATTCGCCGGCCAGCGCGGGTGGCTGATCCGTTGAACCCGACTTCGCTTCGGGTCGAAGCGCCACCACGGCCACCGCGACGACGAGCGCGACGAGAGCGACAGCACCTGCCCCGACCAGCAGCGGACGACGGCGGCCCGATGGCCCGCTCCCGAGCGCGTCCTCCCGGGTCGGCTTCGGCTCGGTCGTCGCTTCGCTCGCCGGTGGGCGTAGAGCGGCGGGCCCTGCCGACACCGACCCGGCGGGCGGCGTCGCCGCGACCGACGGTGCGGAAGCCAGGCCGGCTGGCGGAAGGGGAGTCGGGCCGGCCGGCGGAACGGAAGTCGGGACGGCGGAGGCCGCGACGCCCGGGGTCGGAGCGGCCAGCGCCCACGGTGGGCGGGCAGAGACCGGGATGCTCGCCAGGGTGGCGTCGCGGGCATCGGCGGCGGCAGCGGCCAACTCAGCGGCGCTGCCGAACCGGTCCTCCGGACGCTTGGCCAGCGCGCGGGCCACCACGGCGGCGACCGCCGGCGGAGTGTCCGCCGGTAGCGCCGCCGGGTCCTCCTGGGCGTGCCGCAGCGCCACCGCGAGGGGATTGTCACCGTGGAAGGGCGGCTGCCCGGCAAGGCAGAAGTACGCCACAGCGCCGAGCGCGTAGACGTCGGTGGCGGCCGAGACGGGCTGCCCGGTGGCCTGCTCGGGGGACATGTACGAGGCGGTGCCGAGCACCATGTTCGCGGCGGTGAGCCCGGCCATGTGCCGGGACCGGGCGATGCCGAAGTCGACGAGCACCACGGTGCCGTCGGCCTTGACCAGCAGGTTGCCCGGCTTCACATCCCGGTGCACGATGCCGGCGAGGTGGGCGGTGTGCAGCGCGTCCGCGGCCTGGGCCAGCACCGACATGGTGGTGGCCGGATCCAGCCGCCCCACCGCGCGCACCCGGGCGGACAACGGCTCGCCCTCGACGTACTCCATCACCAGGTAGTCGACCTGGCTGCCGTCGTCGAGCACCGCCTGCCCCACGTCGTGCACCGGGACCACGCCCGGGTGCCGCAGCGCGGCGAGCATCCGCGCCTCGGCCCGGAACCGGGTGGTGAACTCCGGATCGGCGACCAGCGACGGCAGCAGCACCTTCACCGCGACCTCGCGTTCCAGCAACACGTCCGTGCCGCGCCAGACCGCGCCCATCCCACCTGTCGCCACCCGCTCGCCCAGCCGGTACCGGTCGCCGAGCAGCACTCCCCGCGTCAACACCGAGCCACCGTACCGGCCGGCGTCAATCGGATTGATCCACCCCGTGGGTTCCCTGCCGGGGCGAGCGAGCGGCCGTTGCGCGCCGGGCCGACTACGCTGGCGGGGGTTCGTCCCACGGGGACTTCAGCGGCGAGGGGAGACGCGGCATGGCGTGGAGCTGGCGGTACGAGGGCACTGACGGTCAGACGGTCGAGGGGCCGGCGGAGTCGTTCGGCAGCCAGGCCGACGCCGAATCCTGGATCGGTCAGACCTGGCGGGAGCTCGCGGCGTCCGGCGTCACCTCGGTCGCGCTCGTGGAGGACGACCGGGTGGAGTACCGGATGAGCCTGCTGCCCACGGCCGAGTGATGGCCTACGACCGCCCGGGCGGCGACGGGCTGGTCCTCGGCGTGCCCCGGGCGGCGTTCCGGCCCAGCCCGGTCTTCCTCGGCCTGGTCGCCCTCTTCGCGGTCAGCGGGGTGCTGACCTGGAACGGGTACGGCAACGTCCGGTTCAACGTGTTCCTCTTCGTGGTGTCCGGCTGGCTGGTGTCGCTCTGCCTGCACGAGTACGCCCACGCGGTGGTGGCCTACCGGGCCGGCGACCGGGACATCGCCCATCGCGGCTACCTGACGCTCAACCCGTTCAAGTACACCCACCCGTTGCTGTCGATCGTGTTGCCGGTGGTGGTCGTGCTGCTCGGCGGCATCGGCCTGCCGGGTGGCGCGGTCTGGGTGGACCGGCACGCCATCCCGGGCCGACTGCGGCACACCCTGGTCAGCCTCGCCGGCCCGGCGACGAACGTGCTGTTCACGCTGGTGTTGGTGGTGGCGGTGCAACTCGGCACCCGGTCGGGTGGCCCGGTGGAGTTCTGGGCCGGGGTGGCGCTGCTCGCCTTCCTCCAGCTCACCGCCAGTGTGCTGAACCTGCTGCCGGTGCCCGGCCTGGACGGCGGCAACATGCTCCAGCCGTGGCTCAACCCGCAGTGGCGCAAGATGTACGACCTGTTCGCGCCGTACGGCTTCATCCTGCTCTTCGCGCTGCTGTGGAACCCGCGCATCGGCGGGTGGTTCTTCGACGCGGTCTTCGCGGTCGGTGACCTGCTCGGTCTGCCCTCGTGGCTCTACGCCACCGGCCTGGAGCTGATCCGCTTCTGGCAGAGCTGAGCGGGCCCGGTGACGGGCGGAGCTGAGCGGGCCCGGTGACGGGCGGAGCGCAGCGGGCCCGGCCCGGTCGGCGTGGAGGTTCGCGCCGGCCGGGCCGGAACGGCGTCAGGGACGCTTCGCGGGGGACTCGGTCTTCGCCGGGTTCCGCTCGACGATCGGAGCGATAGCGTCGTCGATCGCCGTGAGCAGGTCGGCGTCGAGCTTCACCCCGGCCGCCTTCACGTTGTCGTGCACCTGGTCGGGGCGAGACGCGCCGATGATCGCCGACGAGACGTTCGGGTTCTGCAGCACCCACGCCACGGCGAGCTGGGCCATGCTGAGCCCGGCCTGCTCGGCGAGCGGCTTGAGCTGCTGGACCCGGGTCAGCACGTCGTCGTTCATGAACCGGGAGATGAACCCCGCACCCGACTTCTCGTCGGTGGCGCGGGAACCGGCCGGCGGCGGCTGGCCCGGCAGGTACTTGCCGGAGAGCACGCCCTGCGCGATCGGCGACCAGACGATCTGCCCGATGCCCAGTTCCTCGCTGGCCGGCACGACCTCGGCCTCGATGACCCGCCAGAGCATCGAATACTGGGGCTGGTTGGAGACCAGCGGGATGTGCAGCTCCCGGGCGAGCGGGTGGGCGGCGCGCAGCTGGTCGGCGCTCCACTCGGAGACGCCGATGTAGTGCGCCTTGCCGGAGTGGACGACGTCCGCGAACGCCTCCATCGTCTCTTCCAACGGGGTGCTGTAGTCGTAGCGGTGGGCCTGGTAGAGGTCCACGTAGTCGGTGCGCAGTCGGCGCAGCGAGCCGTTGATCGACTCGATGATGTGCTTGCGGGACAGTCCACGGTTGTTGCGGCTGGGCCCGGTCGGCCAGTAGACCTTGGTGAAGATCTCCAGGCTTTCCCGGCGCTCGTTCTGCAACGCCCGGCCGAGCACGTCCTCGGCCCGCCCCCCGGCGTACCCGTCGGCGGTGTCGAACGTGGTGATCCCCGAGTCGAGGGCGGCCCGGACGCACGCGAACGCCGCGTCCTCCTCGACCTGCGAACCGTGGGTGATCCAGTTGCCGTACGAGATCTCGCTGACCATCAGGCCGGAACGGCCCAGGTGTCGGAATTCCATGTACCGACCCTAGCCCTAGTGGATCATCATTGGCGACCGATGACTCAGAGCACCGGATTGGCGTCGGTGAGTAGTCGGTCGATCTCCTCCAGCACCTCGGCGCGATCGCCGTGCACCGGGTCGATGAGCGGCACGCCGCGCCGGTCCAGCGCGCCCCACCGCCCGTTGCCACTCTCGATCAGGAACGCCACCGGGTGGATGACCAGCATCGGGTGCGCTGGCGGGACCAGCACCGTGCCGGTGCGGTCCACCACACCCCGCCGGCCCGCCACGTCGACCACGGCCAGCCCCTCATCGGTGAAACCGTCGACCTGCCGGCCGTCGGCCAACTCGGTGACGAAGCCGTGGTAGCGGGTGGGCACGACGATCCGGCCGGTCCGGTCGACCGCCCCCCACCCCTCGCGCCGCACCGCGGCCAGCCCACGCCGGAATGGTCTTACCTCGGCGAAGTTGGGTGCGACCTGCACCGCCCCGGTCGCGTCGATCGCCGTCCAACCGCCCTCGCCGACCACCCAGGCCAGGCCGTCGCTGAACGGATGCGCGGCCCGGAAGGACGGCGGGATCACCGTCGTACCGAGCAGGTTGATCAATGACCAGCGGTCGCTGTCCGGTCGGCGGACCCAGGCCAACCCGTCGTGGAAGGGCTGCGCCTCGGCGTACCGGGCGGGAATGACCACCTCGCCGTCCTGGCTGGTGTAACCCCACAGCTGCCCGTCCCGGTCCGGCAACGGGGGCCGGTCCCGGTCGAGGACCTCGTCCCGACCCCGGGGGTACGGCCCGAAGCCATCAGCCTCGGCCCGGACGGTGACCGCGTCGAGGGCCACCCGGACCCGCTCCAGCAGTTCGGCGTCGCCGGCCCCACGCAGGTCCAGCGCCTTCTCGAAGTGCTCGCACGCCTCCATGAGCCGCCCCTGGTCGTAACACGACCGCCCGGCGTGCTCGTGCAGCGCGGCCCGCAACCGGTCAGGCAACTCGACCGAGTTGGCCTGGGCGAAGAGCTGGTCCGCCTCGGGGAAGTCGCCGCGCCAGCGCAACACGTGGGCCAGCCGGGCCTGGGCCAGCGCGGTCCGGCGCAGCTCGCCGGTGGCCTCGGCGTAGGTGAGGGCGAGCCGGCCGTCGGCCAGCGCGTCGTCCAGCTCGCCGAGAATCCGCGAGGCCACCGCCCGCAGGCTGAGCAGCCGGGCCCGGGCGCGGTTGTCGACCGCCGAGCCCAACTTCTCGGTCAGCCGTCGCCGAATGGCCCGCAGGTCGTCCGGCTCGGTCAGTTCCTCGCGCAGGGTCACCGGATCCAGCCGCCAGCGGTACGCGGCCAGCACCTGCTCCGGGTCGCCCGGGTCGGCCAGCGACGGGCGGGTCACCACCGGCGGTGCCTCGGCAGGCGGCGCGGACACCGGCACGTTCTCCCCGTCCGCGCCGCTCCTCGGGCCGGGTACGGCCGGGGCCGGTGGCCCGGACGTCGGCTTTACCGACGCGGGTGGTCCGGACGTCGGCTTTACCGACGCTGGTGGCTCGGAGACGGGCGTTGTGGCTGGTGGCGCGGAGACGGGTGCCGCCGAGACGGGCGCCGGCGGTGCGGACACGGACGCCGCCGGGGCGGGTGGTGCGGACACGGGTGTTGGTGGTGCGGATACCGGCGCTGCGGAGTGGGGCTCTGGCGGCGTGGGTGGCGCGGAGACGGGCGCTGTGCCGAGGGGTGGCGCGGAAACGGGTTCCTGTGGCGCGGCGGACGCTGGGGGTGCGGAGACGGGTGTTGGTGGTGCGGATACCGGCGCTACGGAGTAGGGCTCTGGCGGCGTGGGCGGCGCGGAGACGGGCGCTGTGCCGAGGGGTGGCGCGGAAACGGGTTCCTGTGGCGCGGCGGGCGCTGGGGGCGCGGAGACGGGTGCTGCCGGCGCTGCCGATACCGGCGGTGCCGGGGGAGCGGACACCGGCGTGATCGAGACGGGCGGTGCCGAGACGGGTGGTGCCGAGAACGGCGGTGCCGAGACGGGCGGGTTCGGGTCGTTCGCAGCCGTCACGGGCGGCGCGGCTTCCGCCGGCCACTCGTCGACGTACGGGCCTCCCTCCGGGCTCGCGCTCGGAGCGTCGACAGCGTCGGTCGGCTCGTCGGGTGGCGCGAGTTCGTCCGTCGGGTGGTACTCGACCGGGTTGGCGTCCTCATTGGGTGAAGCGGTGTAGGCCTGCTCGTCGACGTCGGGTTCGGCTGCGAGGTCGCGTTCGTCCTGCTGGTGGGGGATCGCGAGCAGCGGTGCGCCGGAGACGGGTTGGTCGTCGTCCACAGGTGCCGTGTCGAACGCGGGCTGCGGGTCGTCGTCCAGGTCGTCCAGCCAGCGCCGGGGAGCACCGGAGACCGGGGCAGCGGGCGGCGCGGAGACGGGGGCGAAGGCGTCGTCTGGTGTCGACCCGCTGGCGTCGGTCACGTCCAGGTGGGTGTCAGCCGTCGGCGTCGACGCCTCCGTGTCCGACGCGGCCGCTGTCGTGAAGAGGTCGGGGCTGCCGGCCGTCGACTCATCGTCGGTCGGGTCGTACTGCCGCTCGTCGGTCGTCGACGCACCCGGCGAGGAATCGGCGGGCTGAGCCGGGCTGAACCACGCGTCCGGCCCACGGACGCTCGCGACGTCGTCCGGTTCGCGAACGGGCGTGACCGGTTCTTCCGAGGGTGGCGGGGGTACGTAGCGGCGCGGCGTACCAGGGGCCGGCGGAAGCACCGGCGCGACGTCCATCGCCGGCGGCTGCGGGACAGTGCCGTCCGGGGACGCTGCCGGACCAGGAGCAGGCGCCACCGGCGTGGGGTCGTCCGGGCGCGGGGTGGGTCGGGTCGCTGGTGACGCCGGTGCCTGCCAGGTGGGCGGCGGGGCGACCGACGGGCGTGCGTCCGCCACCGGAGCCACCCGCTCCGGCGGGTACGAGCGCTGCGGAGCGTCCGGCCGCTGCGGCGGGTACGGGTGTTGCGGCGCGGCTGGGTGTTGCGGCGCGGCCGGTCGATCGGCGGAGTGCTGCCGCTCCGTGGACGGCGAACGGTCCGGCGTGACCGGGCGGCGGTCGGTTGGCGGGTTGCCGAACAGCGGGTCGCCGACCCGACGGTGATCCGGTCCCGGCTCCTCGCCGCGCCGCTGGTCCACCGGGCGGTCCCCGGTGTCCGGGCCGGGGTAACGCGGCGGCGGGGTGTGACGCGCCCCGGCCGTCGACGGCGGTTCGGTCAGCGGTCGGCGTGTGGGTGCTGGCGGGCCATCGGACCGCTCGTCTGCGCCGGGCGGCTCCACCGGCGCGGACAGGTACTCCAGCCGCAGGCGGGCGGCGGGCGGTCCCGAGACGGGCAGGTCGGCGGCGGGCGACACCGGAGCTGCGGACACCGGGCCCGGCGACACCGGGGCTGCGGACACCGGTCGCTCCGGGCCGGGGGGCGCGGGGGCGACGGGTGCCGGCGACACCGGCCGGTCCGGGAAGACGGGGGAGACCGGGGCGGCCGACACCGGCCGGTTCCAACCCGAGGGCGCGGGGGAGACGGGTGCCGGCG
Organism: Micromonospora sp. C97; assembly: GCF_018070385.1. Classification (NCBI taxonomy): domain Bacteria; kingdom Bacillati; phylum Actinomycetota; class Actinomycetes; order Micromonosporales; family Micromonosporaceae; genus Micromonospora; species Micromonospora sp. C97. The sequence goes on along the minus strand of NZ_JAGPXU010000045.1, from coordinate 1,352 downwards.
AGACCGGCCGGTCCGATCCGGGGGACACGGGTGCCTGCGATGCCGGCCGGTCCCAGCCGGGCGAGACAGGTGCCGGCGAGACCGGCCGGTCCCAACCGGGGGACACGGGTGCCGGCGAGACCGGTCGCTCCGGCGAGGCCGGTGGGACCGGCATGGCGCGGCCGGCCGTGGGTGGCGCAGTCGCGGCCGGACGTACCCCTCGCTCGTCGGGCCGCGCCGGGGCGGCCGCCGGTCGCTCGTCGGGCCGTACCGGTCGGTCGTCGGGCCGGGACGGCGTGGCCGGCGGCCGTTCGGGCCGGGCGGTCGGCCGCGACGCGACGCCCGGGTCGGCGCCACGGTACGGGTCCGTGGTGCGGTACGGCTCCGGGCCACGGTGCGGCTCGGTGCGGTGCGGGTCTGAAGTGCGGTGCGGGTCTGAAGTGCGGTGCGGGTCTGCGGTGCGGGGCGGCTCGGGGCGGTGGCCCGGCTCGCGGGCCCGGTCCGGGCTGCGGTCCTGGCGCACCGGACCCGGCGGTGGCCAGGGCAGACTGTCGCCCGACCGTTTGCCCGGCTGTGGCCGGGGCTCGCGGTACGCGTCCTCACGAGGCGCGTTCTCGCGGTACCCGTTCTCGGGGTACGCGTCCGGGCGGGCCTGTTCGCGGGGTCGCCGGTCCGGGTACGCCTCGGCGCGTGCTGCCGCCTCACGGGGCTGCTGCCAGTGCGGGTCGGTGTCGGGGCGACGCCGGTCGTCGTCGAGGCGGGACTGGCCGGGCAGGTCCGCCTCGGGTCGACGCCGTCGTCCGCCGTTGGCTGCGGGAGCTGCGCCCATCCCCTCGTCCGCGCGGTAGCGCGAGTCGGTCCCCTCGTCCGGGCGGTAGCGCGAGTCTGGGCGGCGCAGGTCTTCGGCGGCCCGGTCCGGGTACCCGTCGGCGCGGTAGCGGGGGCGGCCGTCAACGGGTGCCCACGGGTCGACAGCGTCGGCGCTGCGGCCGTCATGGTCACGGGTGGGTCGGACGCCGTACCCGTCGCCGGGGTGTCGTTCGTAGCCGGCCGCCGGTCGCTCCGGTGTGCCGCGTCGACGTGGCGCGTCGTCCGGCTCGGGCACCCAGCCGGGTTCGGGCCGGGGCGCGGGGGAGACCGGCGGTGTGCCCCGATAGCCACGGTCCCGCTCGGTGGGCTCCTGCCGGGGGCGGCGGCTGTCGTACCGCTCCGGGGTGGGCTGGTCGCGGTGCCAGGCGGCTTCCCGCGCGGGTCCCCGTTCGTCGGCGGGGCGCCGGTCCGACCAGGCGGTGCGCCGGTCCGACTCGGGGGAGCGGCGTTCCTCGCGGCGGGGTGGCTCGGGCAGCGGTCGACGGTACGGCTCGTGGTCGTAG
>NZ_JAGPXU010000044.1:0-34590 GCF_018070385.1 Micromonospora sp. C97 | reverse complement strand
GTGTAGCGGAGTTGCGGGGTGAGGGCTGTGCCGATGTGCTCGACGCGCTCCGCGCCGGTCGGGGTCCAGCCGCCGCGCTCGTAGAAGGCTCGGGCATGGGCGTTCTCCCGGAGCACCCAGAGCACGGCACGCCGCCAGCCCTGCGCCCGCATGGCGTCCAGGGCGTCCACCATCAGGGTGCGACCGACGCCCCGGCCCTGCTCGCGCGGGTCGAGGTGGATCGCGTTGAGTAGCCCGGTGGTGGGGTCGTCCTCGTCGTCCGGGCCCAGGTGGCTGAACCCGACCAAGGCCCCGGCCCGCTCGGCCACTGTCATCCGGTGGGTGTCCCGCTCCCACAGCCACCGCTCGACCCAGTAGCGGCCCATCGCCTCCGGTGTCGGGTCGGCCAGCGCCTCGGCCGGCAGGAAGGCGGAGTACGCGGCGACCCGGGAGCGTTGGTGCAGGGCCCCCACCGCCATCAGATCGCCTTCGGTCGCGGAGCGGAGCGTGATGGTCACCCGGCCGAGGTTACCCGGCGCGGCGGAAGCTGCACCGTGGTCAGATCCTCGGCGACGATCAGCTCACCGTCGAAGTGCGCGCGTGCCTCGTCGTGGAACCGGCGCGGGTCGCTGTAGCGCTGGGAGAAGTGGGTGAGCACGAGTCGGCGTACCCCGGACTCGGTCGCCACCCGGGCGGCCTGCGCCGCGGTCAGGTGGCCGACCTCGGCGGCCAACGCGGCCTCCGACTCCAGAAATGTCGACTCGATGACCAGCAGGTCGGCGTGCTCGGCGAGGGCGTAGACCCCGTCGCAGAGGCCGGTGTCCATCACGAACGCGAACCGCTGCCCCGGTCGGGGCACGCTCACCTCGGCCCGGGTGACGCGGCGTCCGTCGAGGTCGAGGTGCCCGACGCGGATCAGCTCGCCGACGGCCGGGCCGACGATGCCGTACGCGGCCAGTTTCTCCGGCAGCATCCGGTGCCCGTCCGGCTCGACCAGCCGATAGCCGTACGTCTCGATGGGGTGCCGGAGCCGGCGGGCCTCCAGCGTGCCGCAGCGCAGGGCGATGCGCTGCCCGTCCGCCTCGATGGGCTCGACCCGCAGCTCGGCGGTCTCGTAGAAGGAGGTGGCGTGCCGCAGCCGGGCGAAGTATTCGGCGCCGCCAGCCGGAAAGTGCACGGCTACCGGGTGCGACACCCGGTCCAGGGAGAGCCGTTGGATGGTGCCGGGCAGGCCCAGGCAGTGGTCGCCGTGGAAGTGCGTGACGCAGATCCGGGTCAGGTCGGTGGCGGTGATAGTGGTGTGCAGGAGTTGGCGCTGGCTGCCCTCGCCCGGGTCGAAGAGGATCACCTCGTCGTCCCAGCGCAGCACGTACCCGTTGTGGTTGCGCTGACGGGTCGGTGCCTGGCTGGCCGTCCCCAGGACCACCAACTCGCGCATGGACATGGCCACTCCTGCGGATATGGAGCGACCCCCGGGGCGCTCCGCGCTGTCGCACGGGCCGGCTGGACTGGGCCGGCGCCCCGGGGGTCGGGTGGCTGCCTGGAATTCGCCGCACCGCTGCCACACGGTCTCGACGATGGTGCTGGTGCCCGCCTCGCGGCGGGCCGATCACTGTCGAGGACAGCGGCTAGCTGACAGCCACCTCACGAGTCCGATTGCTATACAAGTCTGGACCACCTCCTTTCACGTGTACGGCCACGTTATCGAGTTCTCGTCGGGCTCGGCAACGGATTTCGATCACAGGGCCGAACGGGAATGCCCGCGCCGGTCAGCCGTCGACACGGGCCACGCCGACCGGGCAGCTCAGGCCGTTCGGGCCGTGGTTGCAGTACCCGTTCGGGTTCTTGGTCGGCGCCAGGTACTGCTGGTGGTAGTCCTCGGCGAAGTAGTAGCTGCCGAGCGGGGCGATCTCGGTGGTGATCTCACCCTTGCCGGCGCGCGTCACGATCGGCTGGAACGCGTCCCGGGACGACTCGGCGATGGCCCGCTGCTGGTCGGTGGTCGTGTAGATCGCCGAGCGGTACTGGGTGCCGACGTCGTTGCCCTGGCGCATGCCCTGGGTCGGGTCGTGGTTCTCCCAGAAGACCTTCAGCAGATCCTCATAGTTGATCTTGCTGGGGTCGTACACGACCTGGACGACCTCGGCGTGCCCGGTCCGGCCGGAGCAGGTCTCCTCGTACGTCGGGTTCTTGGTGATGCCACCCGCGTAGCCGGCAGAGGTGGTGTAGACACCGGGCAGCGTCCAGAACAGCCGCTCGGCGCCCCAGAAGCAACCCATGCCGAAGACCGCTACCTGAAGGCCCTCCGGGAACGGGCCCTTCAACGGGGTGCCCAGCACCTCGTGGCGGTCAGCGACCGGCATGGCGATCGGGCGGCCCGGCAGGGCCTGGTCGGGCGTCACCATTTCGGCCTTCATGCGGCGCAGAAACACGGTGGGGATCTCCTCTCGTACCACTCGCGGCGTGCAACACCAGAGGGTCCTGCTTCCTTACCCGCGTGACGGTGACTCAGGCCCCGGCCGGGAACGCCGCCGCTACCCGGTCCGCGTAGCTCTGGGCCTCGCTGTCGTCGCCGTACCGGGTGCGCGGCCAGAAGAAGCCCCGCAAACCGTCGCCCTTGGTTCGCGGCACCACGTGGGTGTGCAGGTGGGGCACCGATTGGGACACCTTGTTGTTCATCGCCACGAACGTCCCACCGGCGCCCAGGGCGGTCTCCACCGCCACCGCCAGCCGCTGGACCAGGGCGAAGTAGCCGGGCAGCAGGTCGGCCGGCAACTCCGCCAGCGTCACCAGGTGCGCCCGGGGCACCACCAGCACGTGCCCCTTGAACACCGGCCGGGTGTCCAGGAACGCCACCCCGTCCGGGGTGTCGGCCACCCGGAACGCCGGCACCTCGCCCGCCACGATCCCGCAGAACACGCAGCCGCTCATCGGGCCAGGTTATGCCGACGCCGTTGGCGGCCCGGCCCCGCCTCGGAGCGCGGGTTCCGTTCCAGCCCTCTCCGACGGGGCACTAGCCTCACCAGAATGAGTCACGGCTTCGAGACGCTCGCCATTCACGCCGGCCAGGACCCTGAGGCCCGCACCGGCGCGGTGATCCCACCGATCTACCAGACCAGCACGTACGCCCAGGACGCCGTCGGCGCACCCCGCCTCGGCTACGAGTACAGCCGGTCCGGCAACCCGACCCGGGACGCGCTCCAGGAGTGCCTGGCGGCGCTGGAGGGCGGGCCGGTGGGGCTCGCCTTCGCCAGCGGCCTGGCGGCGGAGGACACCCTGCTGCGGGCCGTGTGCCAGCCCGGTGACCACGTGGTGATCCCGGACGACGCGTACGGCGGCACGTACCGGCTCTTCGCCCGGGTCGCCCAGCGCTGGGGCCTGGAGTTCAGCCCGGCCAAGGTCTCCGACCCGGCCGCGATCCGGGCGGCCGTGCAGCCCGGTCGCACGAAGATCGTCTGGGTGGAGACGCCGACCAACCCGCTGCTCGGCATCGCCGACATCGCCGCCCTGGCCGCCGTGGCACACGACGCGGGCGCCCTGCTGGTGGTGGACAACACCTTCGCCTCGCCGTACCTCCAGCAGCCGATCGCCTTCGGCGCGGACGTGGTGGTGCACTCCACCACCAAGTACATCGGCGGGCACTCCGACGTGGTCGGTGGCGCGCTGGTCGTCGCCGACGCCGGTCTCGGTGAGGAGCTGCGCTACCACCAGAACGCGATGGGCGCGATCAACGGCCCGTTCGACGCCTGGCTCACCCTGCGGGGCATCAAGACCCTCGGGGTACGCATGGACCGGCACTGCGACAACGCCGAGCGGCTCGCCGCCTACCTCGACGGGCACGCCAAGGTCGCCCAGGTGATCTATCCGGGGCTGCCCTCGCACGCCGGTCACGAGGTGGCCGTCAAGCAGATGCGCCGGTTCGGCGGCATGATCTCGTTCCGCGCCGCCGGTGGTGAGGAGCACGCCGTGGACATCTGCAACCGGGCCAAGCTCTTCGTGCTCGCCGAATCGCTGGGCGGCGTGGAATCCCTGATCGAGCACCCGGGCCGGATGACACACGCAAGTGCTGCCGGCTCGCCGCTTGAAGTTCCCGGCGATCTCGTGCGACTGTCTGTCGGCATCGAGACGGTCGACGACCTACTCGCCGATCTGGAGCAGGCGCTGGGCTGACCGCTGGGGAAGGATGGCCGTGCAGGACATCATGGCGACCTGGGTCGGAGCGACCGCCAAGCAGATCGCCCGGGGCGTACGCCGAGGTGACGTCTCGGCGACCCAGGTCGTCGCCGACCACCTCGAGTACATCTCCCGAGCCGACCGTGAGCTGGCCGCGTTCCGCGCCGTTCGCGGCGGTGAGGCGATCACCGAGGCGGAGAAGGTCGACGAGCAGGAGGACCTGGCGAACCTGCCGCTGGCCGGGGTTCCGGTGGCGGTCAAGGAGAACACCCCGGTCGCCGGCCTGCCCACCTGGAACGGGTCGGCCGCCGCCCGCACCGACGTCGCGGAGGCCGACCACGAGGTGGTGCGTCGACTGCGCGGCGCCGGCGCGGTGATCCTCGGCGTGACCCGGATGCCCGAACTGGGGCTGTGGGCACTCACCGACGACGACAGCGCGGTGACCCGTAACCCGTGGGACAGCACGCGTACCCCCGGTGGATCCTCGGGTGGCTCGGCCGCCGCGGTCGCCGCCGGGCTGGTGCCGATCGCGCACGCCAACGACGGTCTCGGCTCGATCCGGATTCCCGCGGCCTGCTGCGGGCTTGTCGGGCTCAAGCCCGGTCGGGGCGTGGTCCCCTGCCAGCTCGGTGCCGACGACTGGTTCGGTCTCACCGAGCACGGCATGCTGACCAGCACGGTCGCCGATGCGGCGGTCGGCTTCTCGGTGCTCGCCGGCCGACGCCCCGAGAAGCTCGTCCCGCCGCAGCGGCTGCGGGTGGGGGTCTCGTTGCGTTCCCCGGTGCGCGGTGTCGCGGCGGACGCGCCGAACCGGGACGCGGTCGCCGCCGCCGGTCGGCTCCTCGCCGCCGCCGGGCACGACACGGTGCCAGCGGATCCGGTCTACCCCACCGCGCTCGGCCTTCAGGGCATCGCCACCTGGCTCGCCGCGGCCGCCACCGACGTCCGGGCGTCCGGCCTGGACCGGCGCGGTCTGCAACGGCGTACCCGGCGGCACGTCGCGCTGGGCGAGTGGGCGCAGCGCCGCGGCTACGTGCGGGAGGCGGACCGGGCCGCGTGGCGGCAACGGTCGGTCGACTTCTTCACCGACCACTCGGTCGACCTGCTGCTCACCCCGGCGCTGGCCAGCGCGCCACCGGAGGCGGCCCGCTGGTCGGAGCGGTCCTGGCGGGCGAACATGTCCGCCAACATCCGGTACGCCCCGTACGCCGCGCCCTGGAACATCGCCGGCCTGCCGGCGGTCGTCGTGCCGGTCGGCCGCCGCCCGGACGGCCTGCCGGTCGCCGTGCAGCTGGTCGGTCCGCCCGGCTCGGAGCTGCTGCTGCTCGGTGTGGCCGGCCAGTTCGAGATGGCCGCCCCGTGGACACGCCACGCACCCGGCTACCCCCGGGTCGGAACGGGGTCGCCGACCTCCGCATGATCGTCTACGGTGTGCGCGCATCATCACGCGTGCACACCGGGGGAACTCATGCGCTGCCAGACCTGCGGGGACGCCATCTCCCCCGAGCACGACGAATGCCAACGGTGCTACACGCCGGTCGGCCAGGCCGCGATCACTCCCGGCTTGCCGACGCACCGCGTGCGTGGCATCGGTCTGGCGGCCCGCATCGCGGTCGGCGCGACCGCCGTGCTCTACCTCGTGGTGGCGCTCTCCCCGCTGGTCGGGATGGCCCTCGCTCGGCAGGCCAAGGTCGACAACGACCCTGAGCTGCTGGTCGCCGCGTTGATCATGCAGGTGGTGTCGTCGCTGCCCATGGTGGTCGCGTACCTCACCGCCGCCGTGCTGGTGATCATCTGGATGTGGCGGGCACGCAAGAACACCGACGCCTTCCCGGGCGCGCTGCCGACGCTCGGGGCCGGATGGGCGATCGCCGGTTGGCTGGTGCCGTTCGCGAACCTGGTGGTGCCGGCCCGGGTGATGGCGGCCGTGGCGCGCGACAGCCTCTGGCGGCGGTTCACCCCGACCCTGGTGGCCGTCTGGTGGAGTTCCTGGCTGGTGTTCAGCCTCGGCGAGCGGCTGGTCAGCCGCCTCGACGACGGTGCCTACAACAAGCTGCCGGAGACCCCCACCACCGACGGCGGCTACCAGCAGTACGTCGACTACTACCGGGACTCACTGCTGCGCAACATCGTGCCCTCGGTGGCGTGCGTGGTCGCCGCGGTGACGCTGTACCTGCTGATCCAGCGGATCTCCGCCGCGCAGGAGGCCCGCATCGCCCGCGCGCTGCCGGTGTGGCAGACCGCCGGGGTCTGGCCGGGCGCGGTGCTGCCGGAGATGCCGCCCGCGCCGTTGGTCCCGCCGGTCCCGGCGAATGACGCGGTCCCGCCGGCCGCTCCGGCCCCGTCGACCGCTCCGGGCGCTCCGGCCGTTCCTGGGCTGGAGGGGTCACCTCGGGCATGATCCACTCGGGTTCGCTGATGTCGCGGTGTCGCAGCGAGGCTGACACCGCGACATCAGGACCGTCGAGTGGATCAACCGGGTGCGCGGCGGACTGACGTGGCGATCGAGCCGGCCGGTCCGTCCTGTCGACACCGGTGTCGCCGCCGAGGGCCGCGGCGGCGGGTGGCACGATCGGGGCATGACGGAACTGGTCGGTCTCGACGACGTGCGGGCCGCACGGGAGTTGCTCGCCGGGGTCACCCGCACCACCCCGCTGGAGCCCTCCCGCCCGCTCAGCGCGGCCCTGGGCGGGCCGACCTGGCTCAAGTGCGAGAACGTGCAGCGCGCCGGCTCGTACAAGGTCCGGGGCGCGTACGTGCGGATCTCGCGGTTGTCGGCGGCGGAGCGGGAGCGCGGCGTGGTGGCGGCGAGCGCGGGCAACCACGCGCAGGGCGTGGCCCTCGCCGCCGGCCTGGTCGGCACGCACGCCACCGTCTTCATGCCGGTCAACGCGCCGCTGCCGAAGGTGGCCGCCACCAAGGGGTACGGCGCGCAGGTCGAGCTGGCCGGGAACACCGTCGACGAGTCGCTTGTCGCCGCGCACACGTACGCCGAGCGCACCGGCGCGGTGCTGATCCACCCGTTCGACCACCCCGACGTGATCGCCGGGCAGGGCACAGTGGCGCTGGAGATCCTCGAACAGTGCCCGGACGTGAAGACGATCATCACCGGGGTGGGTGGCGGCGGTCTGATCTCGGGCATGGCGGTGGCCGTCAAGGCATTGCGACCGGACGTCCGGATCATCGGTGTGCAGGCGGCCGGCGCGGCGGCGTTCCCGCCCTCACTGGTCGCTGGAGAACCGGTCCGGCTGCCCGTGTTCGCCACCATCGCCGACGGCATCGCGGTCGGCCGGCCCGGCGAGATCACCTTCAACCACGTGCGCAAGCTGGTCGACGAGATCGTCACGGTCTCCGAGGAGGACATCTCCCGGGCCCTGCTGATGTTGCTGGAGCGCGGCAAGCAGGTGGTCGAGCCGGCCGGGGCGGTCGGGGTCGCCGCGCTGCTGGCCGGCGTGGTCGAGGTGGAGACGCCGGTGGTCGCCGTGCTCTCCGGCGGCAACATCGACCCGTTGCTGATGCTGCGGGTGATCGAGCACGGGTTGGCCGCCGCGGGTCGCTACCTGCGGGTGACAGTCCGCTGTTCGGACCGGCCGGGGCAGCTCGCGTCGTTGCTCAGCCAGATCGCCGAGCACCGGGCCAACGTGGTCGACGTGGAGCATCAGCGGGCCAACCCGCACCTCAGCCTCGGCGAGGTGGAGGTCGCGCTGTCGGTGGAGACCCGGGGCGTCGAACACTCGGACACGCTGATCAGCGCCCTGCGGGCCAGCGGCTATCAGGTGGTCTTCGCAGCCGAGGCGTGACACCGGTAGGTGCCACGCCTCGGATACGCGGTGTCTCGGTGCCGGCCTCGGTCAACCCGGCCGGCCGCTGTCGGCGACGGGTCAGCCGGAGAACGGCTCGAAGCTGACCACCGTCACCTTGATGTCGGCGCCGCTGGGTGCCGTGTAGGTGCAGGTCTGCCCGGCTCGCCCGCCCAGGATCGCCTTGCCCAGCGCGGACTCGGGGCTGTAGACGGTCAGGTCGGTCGTGGCCGCGATCTCCCGCGAACCGAGCAGGAACGTCTCGGTGTCGTTGGTGTCGTCGTCGAAGTAGATCGTCACCACCATGCCCGGCGACACCGCGTCGGCGGACGGGGCCTCGCCGACCTTCGCGGTGCGCAGCAGCTCCTGCAGGTAGCGGATGCGACCCTCGGCCTTGCCCTGCTCCTCGCGGGCGGCGTGGTAGCCGCCGTTCTCCCGCAGGTCGCCCTCCTCGCGCCGAGCGTTGATCTCGGCTGCGATCGCCGGACGGTTGGCGATGTGCTCGTCGAGCTCGGCCTGGAGGCGGTCGTACGCGTCCTGGGACAGCCAGGTGGCGGGCGCCTCGTTGCCAGTGGACACAGGCGTTCTCCTCAGTTGTGCGTGGCTGGCTGACAGGTGAACTACCAAGTTACCAGTGCGGTACGACACAGGGTGTCGGCCATCACCGCCGGTGTCCGGATCCGACACCCGCGGTAGGCGCTCGATCGACAGCGTTTCCAGTGCTGTTCGGGCAGCTCAGGACGGTGATTGGCAGCGCAGCACCTCGCCGATGAACGGCCGCGCGGTGGTGGCCAGGCGGTGCCGGGTCGTGACGTGCCGATCCCCGGGGGCGGCGGTCACGGTGACCTGTTCGCGGGCCACCTCGGCCCCGGCACGGTCCCGGGCCCGCAGCACGCAGACCGCCGCGCCACCCGGCGGGACTGTCACCCGGAAGTGGACGAGCACCTGCTTGTCCGTGATGTCGGTGTACGTGATCACCTGTGCGTCGTAGACCGGGTCGCCGTACTGCCGGTAGAGCCGGAACGAGATCACGGTCAGCGTCGCCACCAGCGCCAGCAGCGCCAGCGCGGCCAGCAGCGTACGGCGGCGCTTGCCGCCCGGTGCCCGACGCCGGCCGTAGCGCCCGGCCGGGAATTCCGGCGCAGCTGGTGAAATTGTGGCGTGCGTCTCGGTCACCGGCGGGTATCTCCTGGCGTTGTTGTCGGCGGCATCGGCAAGAATGACAGAGCCCCATCCTCCCACCCGGTCCAGCGGCAGGAATGGCAGGTCATGCCTGGCGCTGCTGGCCGGCGACAGGGTGCGGCGAGAAGATCCCGGCAGGTCAGCCGGTTGAGCCCGGTCGGGTCCACCGTCCGGCACAGACGAGGAGCGCCGAAGTTGGCAGAGCAACTGCGTCTCATGGCCGTGCACGCGCACCCGGACGACGAGTCGAGCAAGGGCGCGGCGACGACGGCGAAGTATGTCGCTCAGGGGGTGGACGTCCTGGTCGTGACGTGCACGGGCGGCGAGCGCGGGAGCGTGCTCAACCCCAAGCTCGACCGGCCCGACGTGTGGGCCAACATCGGTGAGATCCGGCGGGCCGAGATGGACGCCGCGCGGGCGATCCTCGGTGTCGACCAGGCCTGGCTGGGCTTCGTCGACTCGGGCCTGCCCGAGGGCGATCCGTTGCCGCCGCTGCCCGAGGGCTGTTTCGCCCTTCAGGACGTCGAGGTCGCCGCGGGTCCGCTGGTGCGGCTGATGCGTGAGTTCCGTCCGCACGTCGTCACCACGTACGACGAGGAGGGTGGCTACCCGCACCCTGACCACATCATGTGTCACAAGGTGAGCGTGGCCGCCTTCGAGGCCGCCGGTGACCCGGAGCGCTACCCGGAGCTGGGCGCGCCCTGGCAGCCGCTGAAGCTCTACTACGACATCGGCTTCTCCAAGGGCAAGATCATGGCGCTGCACGAGGGCATGCTGGCCGCCGGGCTGGAGTCGCCCTACGAGGAGTGGCTCAAGCGGTGGGAGGATCGGCCCGACAAGGGCCCCCGGATCACCACCCGGGTGGAGTGCGCCGACTACTTCCCGGTCCGCGATGACGCGCTGCGCGCCCACGCGACCCAGGTCGACCCGGACGGCTTCTGGTTCCACGTCCCGATGGAGTTGCAGCAACGCGCCTGGCCCACCGAGGATTACGAGCTGGCCCGCTCGATGGTCGACAGCCCGCTGCCCGAGTCCGATCTCTTCGCGGGGGTGCGGGAGACGGCGCACGCGCGCTGATTCCGGGCAGGGCTACCCTGGTTACCAACCGCACTTCGGAGGAACGCCATGCTGACCGCTGCCCAGGTGCTCGCGGAGAACAACTTCGGGGACACCCGCACGGGTGGTCTGGCCGGGCCGATGGGCCTGTTCCTCATCCTGCTGCTGGCCACCGCGACCATCCTGCTGATCCGCAACATGAACTCTCGGCTGCGCCGTCTGCCGGACCGTTTCCCCCAGCAGTCCGGGGCGGCCGACCCGACCAGGGCCGATGCGTCAGTCGTCGATCCGACAGACGGGACCGGGGGGCGGGATTCATCCACACCCGCTCCCAACGGGCACCAGCAGCACCTGAACGGATAGCCGGCGCATGAATCACGCCGAACCGGGTGGTCGCCCCCTGTTGCGGCCACCCGGTTTGGCTTAGCCTTCCGCCGGGGGGACCAAAAGTCTCCGAGCCGTGTGCGGGAGGGGGCGCCGATGACCAGCACAGCACCGGCCGCCCGCCGCGACGTCGGTCGGTCGGCTGACGGGGGAGGTCGATGACCTCCGGTCCGGCCGACGACCCGTTCGATCGGCTCGGGGTGCGTGGCACACCGGGCCGGCTGCTCGTGCTCACCGCCGCCGTCACGGTGACCGCAGTGGCCGCCGCGGTGGTCGGGTTGACCCTCCCGGTCCGGCTGCCGGCCGACGACCCCCTCGGCGGTCCGGCCCGCTTCGGCATCGCCGTCGCCGTCCTCGCCCTCGCCCAGTTCGCCCGGCTGCGGTTCCGCTCGCCAGCGGGCATGGTCAGCATCACCTGGGGCGAGGCGGCCCTGATCGTCTGCCTCTACCTGACCCCCGCCGGCTGGCTCCCGTCCGCCACGCTGCTCGGCACCGGGCTGGCCTGGACGATCCTGTCACTGCACAACGACCGCCGTCCGGCCCTGGAGATCGTCCGGATCGCCGCGTCGCTCGCCGCCGCGTCGGCACTGGCGGTGTCCGTGACCACCGCGCTCGGGCGGCCGCTGCTCTCTGCGCCCACCCCGATGCTGGCGCTGGCCGTGATCGCCGGTTCGGTGACGTACCTCCTGGTGACCGCCTGGCTCGGCGGCGTGACGGTGGGTCTGCGGCACGGCCTGCCCATCGGGCCGCCGCTGCTCGCCGCGCTGCGCGGCAAGCTGCTGATGTTCGTCGGCAACGTGGCGGTCGGCCTCGTGGTGGTCGCGCTGCTGGAGCTCGACCCGCGCTGGTTGCTGTTGCTGCCGCCGCTGCTGTGGCTGCTGCAACAGACCTACCGTTACCGGTTGCGCTCGGATCAGGAGCGCCGCACCTGGCGGGCCTTCGCCGAGGCCACCGCGGCCCTCAACCAGCTCGACGAGCGGGGGGTGGCCAGCGCGGCGGTCACCGGAGCGCTGACGCTGTTCAACGCCGAACTGGTGGACGTCGACGTGGCCCGGCCCAACGGCCGGTGGCACCGCTACCGGGGCGACGCCGGCGGTCAACTGGTCGACCGCGAGACCGGACCACCGGAACAGTCCGAACCGGACGAGCACGAGCTGAGCCGGGCGCTGTCGGTCGGTGCCGCGCCGGTCGGTCGGCTGCGGGTGCGGTTCCCCCGCTCGGCCCCGCCCACCGCCCGGGAACGCGACGCGGTGGCCGCGTTCGGCGACGCGCTCGCCGCCGCGCTGCACGACGCCGCTACCCACCACGAGCTGCGCCTGGTGACCGCCCGTTCGTCGTACGACGCGGTGCACGACCCGCTCACCGGGCTCGCCAACCGGGCGGCGATGCTGAGCAGGGGCGACCAGTCGCTGCGACAGCTCAGCCACGACCACCCGGTGGCGCTGCTGCTGCTGGACATCAACCAGTTCAAGGAAGTCAACGACACCCTCGGTCACGCGGCGGGCGACCAACTGCTGCGGCTGACCGCGAACCGACTCAACGCGCTGGTCCGCACCGGGGACCTGCTCGGTCGACTCGGCGGTGACGAGTTCGCCCTCCTGCTCACGGCGGTGCCGGTGCTCGGCGACCGGGCCGCCCCGATGGCCCACGCGCTGCGCCAGGCTCGCGAGATCGCCGAGCGGCTGGCCGCGCCGACCGAGGTGGCCGGCGTACGGATGTCCATCGAGGTCTCCGTCGGTGTGGTGGTGGCCGCCGCCGGCACCGCTGACCTGACCGAGCTGCTGCGTCGGGCCGACATCGCGATGTACCAGGCCAAGGAGGGCGGCGGCAACGTCGCCGCGTACGACGGCGCGCGCGACGCGGCCAGCACCGACCAGCTCGCCCTGCTGGCCGAGCTACGTGAGGCGTTGACTGTCGACGATCAGCTGGTGCTGGCACTGCAACCGGCGGTCGACCTGGCCACTGGTGCGCCGACCGGGGTGGAGGCGCTGATCCGGTGGCAGCATCCCCGGCGGGGGTGGCTGAACCCGGCTGACTTCATCCGGCCGGTGGAGAACAGCGAGCAGCTCGGCACCTTCACCCGCTACGTGCTGAACAAGGCGCTCAGCGTGGCCGCCGGTTGGGCCCGGGAGGGGTTGGACGTCCCGATCTCGGTCAACCTCTCGGCGCGCAGCCTGCTGGACCCCCGGTTGCCGGTGGAGATCGCCGACGCGTTGCGCCGCCACCAGGTGCCGCCGCACCGGCTCGTCCTGGAGATCACCGAGACGGTGGTGATGAGCGAGCTGGAGGTCATCGACGAGGTGTTGGCGACGCTGAGGTCGATGGGCGTGCAACTCGCTGTCGACGACTTCGGCACCGGCTTCTCGTCGTTGACGTTCCTCACCCGGATCGCCGTGGACGAGCTGAAGGTGGACCGCTCCTTCGTCATCCGGATGGCCGACTCGCCGGAGGCCGCCGCGATCGTCCGGACGACGGTGGGCCTTGCCCACGAGCTGGGGCTACGGGTGGTCGCCGAAGGGGTCGAGACCGCCGAGCAGCGGATGGCCCTGGCCGAGCTGGGTTGCACCTCCGCGCAGGGCTACCACTTCTTCAAGCCGATGCCGGCCGACAAGATCGGCGCGGTGCTCGGGTCACTGCGCGACTCGGCGGAGTCGAACGTGTTCCGGCTCCGCGCCGACGGCGCATCCTGACCGACCGGCGCAACCTGACCGACCGGAGTGGTCTGACCGTCCGGCGTGGCCTGGGGCCGACCGGCGCATCCTGACCGACCGGAGTGGTCTGACCGTCCGGCGTGGCCTGGGGCCGACCGGTCTCGGGTGGGACGTCCGGGTGGAGGCCGCGCGGTCCGCGCCGGGGCTGGCTATGGTCGTCAGGTGAACCGACTCGTCGACGCCACCAGCCCGTACCTGCTCCAGCACGCTGACAACCCGGTCGACTGGTGGCAGTGGTCGGACGAGGCGTTCGCCGAGGCGAAGCGCCGGGACGTCCCGGTGCTCATCTCCGTGGGTTACGCGGCTTGCCACTGGTGCCACGTGATGGCGCACGAGTCGTTCGAGAACGCGCAGGTCGGCGCCCTGATGAACGACAACTTCGTGTCGATCAAGGTGGACCGGGAGGAGCGCCCGGACGTGGACGCGGTCTACATGACCGCGACCCAGGCGATGACCGGCCAGGGCGGTTGGCCGATGACCGTCTTCGCCACCCCGGACGGCACCCCGTTCTTCTGCGGCACCTACTTCCCGCGACCCAACTTCATCCAACTGCTCGAGTCGGTCGCCACCGCCTGGCGCGAGCAGCGCGAGGCGGTGCTCGGCCAGGGCGCCGCCGTGGTCGAGGCGATCGGCGGCGCGCAGGCCGTGGGCGGCCCCACCGCCCCGCTGGACGCCCCGCTGCTCGACGCCGCGGCCGCCAAGCTGGCCAGCGAGTACGACGCCACGAACGGCGGGTTCGGCGGGGCCCCGAAGTTCCCGCCGCACATGAACCTGCTCTTCCTGCTGCGCCACCACCAGCGCACCGGCGACCCGACCAGCCTGGAGATCTCCCGGCACACCGCCGAGGCGATGGCCCGGGGCGGCATCTACGACCAGCTCGCGGGCGGCTTCGCCCGGTACTCGGTGGACGCGCACTGGACGGTGCCGCACTTCGAGAAGATGCTCTACGACAACGCGCTGCTGCTGCGGGTCTACACCCAGCTGTGGCGACTCACCGGAGACCCGCTGGCCCGCCGGGTGGCCCGGGACACCGCCCGGTTCCTCGCCGACGAGCTGCACCGGCCGGGGCAGGGGTTCGCGTCCGCGCTGGACGCCGACACCGAGGGCGTCGAAGGGCTCACCTACGCCTGGACGCCCACCCAACTCGTCGAGGCGTTGGGCGAGGAGGACGGCCGGTTCGCCGCCGACCTGTTCACCGTCACCGACGAGGGGACCTTTGAACACGGCATGAGTGTGCTGCGGCTGGCCCGGGACGTGGACGACGCGGCACCCGAGGTGCGCGCCCGCTGGCAGCAGGTGGTCGGACGGCTGCTCGCCGCCCGGGACACCCGCCCGCAGCCGGCCCTCGACGACAAGGTGGTGGCCGCCTGGAACGGCCTGGCGATCACCGCTCTCGCCGAGTTCCAGCAGGTCGCCGCCGGGAACGTGTCCCCGCAGGACGAGGACGCCAACCTGATGGACGGCATCACCATCGTCGCCGACGGGGCGATGCGCCAGGCCGCCGAGCACCTGGCCACCGTGCACCTGGTGGACGGCCGGCTGCGCCGGGTCTCCCGGGACGGCAAGGTCGGCGAGCCGGCCGGTGTCCTGGAGGACTACGGCTGTGTGGCCGAGGCCTTCTGCGCCCTGCACCAGCTCACCGGCGAGGGCCGCTGGCTCACCGTGGCCGGCGAGCTGCTGGACACCGCCCTGGCGCGTTTCGCCGCCCCCGGTGGGGCCTTCTACGACACCGCCGACGACGCGGAACGGCTCGTCGCCCGCCCGGCCGACCCGACCGACAACGCCACCCCGTCGGGCCGGTCGGCGTTGATCGCCGGGCTGGTGGCGTACTCGGCGCTGACCGGGGAGACGCGTTACCGGGAGGCAGCCGAAGCGGCCCTCGGCACTGTCGCGCCGATCGTCGGGCAGCACCCCCGGTTCACCGGGTACGCGGCCATGGTCGGCGAGGCGTTGCTCTCCGGGCCGTACGAGATCGCCGTGGTCACCGACGACCCGGCCGGCGATCCGCTGGTGACCGCCGCCCGCCGGCATGCCCCACCCGGAGCGGTGGTCGTCGCCGGGCGGCCGGACCAGCCGGGTGTGCCGCTGCTCGCCGACCGTCCGCTGGTCGAGGGGCGGTCCGCCGCGTACGTCTGCCGGGGTTTCGTCTGCCAACGGCCGGTCACCTCCGTCGAGGAGCTGATCGCCGAGCTGGGCGGACCGCACGGCCACGCCCGGTAGTCGTCCGCGCCGCCCGCCGGGTGGTCCTCCCCGCGCCCGCGCAGGTGGATCGCCGGCCCTCCGGGTGGGCGCGTTGGCGGCCCGGATAGGCTGGCCGCGCTATGGATTCCCGTACCGGTCTGCCAGTTGTCGGCATGGTGGGTGGCGGCCAGTTGGCCCGGATGACCCACCAGGCCGCGATCGCCCTCGGCCAGTCACTGCGTGTGCTCGCGACCGCCCCTGACGACGGTGCGGCGCTGGTCGCCGCCGACGTCCAGTACGGCGATCACACCGACCTGGCCGCCCTGCGTACCTTCGCCAAGGGCTGCGACGTCGTCACCTTCGACCACGAGCATGTGCCCTCCGAGCACATCCGCACGCTGGCCGCGGAAGGGGTGCCCCTCTACCCGCCGGCGGACGCGCTGCTGCACGCTCAGGACAAGCAGGTCATGCGGGAACGCCTGACCGAGCTGGGCGCGCCCAACCCGGCCTGGCGGCCGGTCGGGGAGCCCGCCGACCTCGTCGGCTTCGGCGAGCAGGTCGGCTGGCCGGTGGTGCTGAAGGCGGCCCGGGGCGGGTACGACGGTCGGGGCGTCTGGATGGTCGACGACGCCGCTCAGGCCACCGAGCTGGCAACCACCCTGCTCGCTGGCGGCACCCGGCTGATCGTGGAGGAGCGGGTGCCGCTGCGACGGGAGCTGGCCGTGCAGGTGGCTCGCTCGCCGTTCGGCCAGGTGGCCGCGTACCCGGTGGTGGAGACGGTGCAGCGCGACGGCATCAACGTGGAGGTGCTGGCCCCGGCACCCGGCCTGGACGAGGAGCTGGCGGTCTCCGCCCAGCAGCTCGCCATCGACCTGGCCACCGCGCTCGGGGTGATCGGTCTGCTGGCGGTGGAGCTGTTCGAGGTGCGTGACGACGCCGGTCGCCCGGCGATCGTGGTCAACGAGCTGGCGATGCGTCCGCACAACTCCGGGCACTGGACCATCGAGGGTGCCCGCACCTCACAGTTCGAGCAGCACCTGCGGGCCGTGCTGGACTACCCGATGGGTGACACCGCGTTGACCGCCCCGGTGGTGGTCTCGGCGAACGTGCTCGGCGGTGAGCCGGGCGGGATGTCGATCGACGAGCGGTTGCACCACCTCTTCGCGGCCGAGCCGGGTGCCAAGGTGCACCTGTACGGCAAGCAGGTGCGACCCGGCCGCAAGATCGGGCACGTCACGGTGCTCGGCGACGACCTGGACGACCTGCGGGCGCGGGCGGCACGGGCCGCGCGCTGGCTGCGCGAGGGCCACGAGTGAGCCACGATTTCGCCGACGACGAGAGGGCCGCAGTGAGCATGGTTGGGCTGATCATGGGCAGTGACTCGGACTGGCCGACCATGCGGGCCGCCGCCGAGGTGATGGACGACTTCGGCGTGGCGTACGAGGTGCGGATCATCTCGGCGCACCGGACTCCGGTCGCGATGATCGAGTACGGGCGCGACGCCGCCGACCGGGGTCTCAAGGTGATCATCGCGGGGGCCGGGGGTGCCGCCGCGCTGCCCGGCATGGTCGCCTCGGTGACGCCGCTGCCGGTGATCGGGGTGCCGGTGCCGCTGAAGCACCTCGACGGCATGGACTCGCTGCTGTCCATCGTGCAGATGCCGGCCGGGGTTCCGGTGGCCACCGTGTCGATCGGCAACGCCCGCAACGCCGGCCTCTTGGCCGTACGGATCCTCGGTGCCACCGACGAGGACCTGCGCGCCAAGATGACGACCTACCAGCAGGACCTGGAGAAGCTGGTGGCAGACAAGGAAACCGCCCTCCAGGCCACCCTGCGCTAGCCCTCCCGCGGCCCCGCCCCATCGCACCCCGCGATCTTGCACTTTCGGTCGCCGCTTCGCGGCTTTTGCCCCTTTATGCCGTAACAGAAAGTGCAAGATCGCGGGAGATGGACGCTGGCGCCGCGAACCCGGCCCACTCACCGCGCCCACTCACCCACACCGCCGTGACCCTCCGATTCATCTCATGCCGCGCAGGGCGGTCTGTAGGCGTTCCTGGGCGCGGCGGCGGCGCTCGTTGCTCGCGCCGAGCACCAGCAGCAGGATGCCCACCGGGATCAGCGCCAGCCACGGGCCCAGGCTGAACAGGGCGTGGATCGCCGCGATCGCGGTGACCGACGCACCGACGATCACCGGGGCCTGCTGCCGACTGGACGAGCCGAAGATCAGCACCGCGACCGCGCCCAGCAACAGCAGCATCTGCCGCATCGTGCTGGACTCGGTGGCCAGCACGATGGCGAGCGTCGGCACGAACGCCGCGACCAGCGCCGGACCGTACGCCACCCAACTGCTCATGTCCGGTCGGTGGCGCAGTTCCAGGACGCCGACAAGGAGGGCAAGCGCGGCGAACGGCAGCGTGTACGCCTCGGGTAGCGCCACGTCGGCGACCCGCATCAGGATCCACCACGCGGTGATCTCGCAGAGCACCACCGCCCAGAACAGGATCCGGCGTTCCACCGGCCGACGGCCGGGTCGGGTGGCCGCCACGCCGAGGACAGCGCCCCAGGCGGCCAGCAGGGCGGCGATGTGTCGGGGCGAGTCGAAGGCGAGCGCCAACGCGATCAGCGCGGCGGCGTAGCCGGACCACTCCACGGTGGAGGCTTCCCGCTGCGACTCGGGGCGGCGCAGCCGGGGCAGGGTGGCGGCGAGCACCTGGAGGACGGCGCCGACGGCCAGCACCCCGAACGCGGACCAGACCGCCGCCAGCCCGGCGACCAGGCCGGCGGTGAGCACGAAGAGCTGCGCCATCAGTGAGGCGAAGAGCCAGCCGAGGATGCGCGCCCGCTGGGTGGTGCCGTACAGCGCCGCCACCGCGCCGACCCCGACCGCGCTGCCGAGGGTGAACAGGGTCATCTGCCGGTCGGCCAGGCTGCCGGCGAGCCCGGCGCTCCCACCGGCCAGACCGATGGCGAACACCAGCACCCGGGCCAGCCGCAGCGAGCGGGCCCGCTCGACCAGCGGCGGTGGTGGGGTCAGCGCGAGACCGAGCATCGCGATGGTGAAGACGGAGAGCGCGGCGATGGTGCTGGCGGGCCAGCCCTGGCCCAGCGCGATGGGTGCGATCAGCAGCGTGACGGCTGCCCCGGGCAACACCACCGGCACGGCCCGGGACCGTCGCCCGCCGCTGAAGCCGGTGGCGGCCAGCGCGGCCGTCGCGGTGAGCAGCAGCGCCGTCAGCACGTGGGTCGGATCGACCACGTCCGGCGGCGGGGTGAGCAGCCCCGGCGGCGGGCCCTGCCAGATCCGGGTCAGCGTGCGGTGCGGCTCGACGAGGGCGGTGATCAGCGCCGGCCCGATCGAGGCGAGCGCCAGGGCGGTCGGTAGCGCTGCGGCGGCCAACGCGCCGGCGGCCGGGTTGACCCGCCACCGTCGTCGCTCCGGGTCGTCCGGCAGCCGCCGTAGGGCGCCGTCGAGTCGTACCGCCCAGCGCCGGACCGGCTGGGCGGCGCCGGTGGGCGGCACGGTGGCCGCGCGGATCAGCTCGGCCAGCACACCGAGCAGGGCGGCAGCGGCCGCGTAGACGCCCGCGGCGAGGCCGGTGGGGATGGCCGCGAGGGCGCTGATGGTGGCCCCGCCGACCACCGCCACGCTGACCCAGGGCAGATATTGCGGCACCTGTCGCCGCACCGCTGCCACGGCGGCCAGGCCGAGGCTGGTGGCCGCCAGCGCGGCGGTCAGCACCACCTCCGCCGAGTGTTCGAACTCGGCGGACAGTGCCGCCACCGCACCGGGCAGGGCCAGCAGGGCGGCACCGATCGCCGCGCCACCGATCTGCGCCAGGTGGGGCGGCATCCCCTCGGTGTCGATGTCGGTGACCTGTGGGTCGGCGAGAACGCGGGCCAGCGTGGCCACCACCACGCCGATCAGAGCGATGCTGCCCAGCGCCAGGGCTGTGGTCCACGGGCGGACCAGCCCGGCTCCGGCGGCGTGCAGCGCGACGACCCCGGCCACCGTGGCCCGGGACAGCCCGGCGCGCGCCTCCTCGGTGGCCACCGCGGCCATGCCGAACACGGTGGCGACCATTCCGCCGACCAGGACCGGCGACCACCAGGCCAGATCGAACGCGGCCGGCGCGCCGATGGTGGCGAGCACCACCGCCACCCCGGACACGTCCCAGCGCCACGGCGGTGGGAGCAGAATGCCCGCGGCGAGGGCCAGCAGCGCCAGCGCGACCGGCGCCTGCCAGGTGGCACCGCCGACGGGGGCGGCCGGCCAGTCGCTCAGGTCGCCCCTCCAGATGGGGCCGGGGGTGGCCAGCACGCCGACCCCACCGCGCACCGCCGACCAGCCGGCGAGCACCCCGATCAGGGCGCCGCCGACGGTGAGGCCGAGGATCGGTCCGCGTCGCCACTCCTCGGGCATGCTGCGGGCGCCCACGGCGACCACCAGGAGCAGGGCGGCGGCCACCGCCAGCTGCGCGCCCGGGGCGAGGACCGCCCCGATCCGTACCAGGGTGGCGATCAGGGCGGTGGTGACCGCCGCGGCGGCCAGGTCCGAGCCGTCGAGGGTGAGGTCGGCGCGACGGCCGGCGTCGATGGAGGGGGCCAGGAAGAGCAGGACCGCGGCGACCAGCAGGAGCGCGCCGACCCAGGCGTCGGCGACGGTCGCGCCGGGCGCCCCGAACGCGGCGGCGGTGACCACCAGCGCGCCCAGCCCGGTGCCGACCGACAGCGGCGCGGGGATGTGGCGCTGGGAGACCTGCACGACGGCGGCGTAGCCGAGGGTCACACAGACCGCCAGGAAACTGGCCGCCAGGATCGGGACTGTCACCTCTCGCAGGCTCGCCGGAGTGGGGGTCGGATCCCTCGGCATGGTCGCGGCCACGAACGCGGCCACCGCACCGGGCAGCGCGAACGCGGCGCCACCGGCGGCCCAGGCGGTTACCGTGTCGGCGGCGGCCGAGGCGATCCGGATCCGGGGCGCCAGCGCGACCAGCGTGCCGGCCGCGAACAGGGTGATCAGGACCGCGGCCGTGAGGGTGGGGCTGGTCAGGCTGGCGCCCGCACCGAACAGGCCGACCACTGCCGCCCCGACGGCGTGCGCCAGAGCGGCCCGGTCGGTGCGGGCGGAGAGCCCGATCACCCCGATGCCGATCGCGGTGATCACCATCGGCCACGGTGCCGTCGCCCAGCCGAGACCGAACGAGGCCGGTACGGCGAGCGCGGTCAGCGCCGCTCCGGCCACCGCGAACTCCCGGCGGATCTCGGTGGGCAGGGCCAGCACCGCCGCGATGGTGAGCAGGAACGCGGCCCCCGCGAGCTGCCAGCCGGTCGGCCCGACGGCGGCGGCCAACTCGCCCGGGTACCGGCTGAGGTCCGGGTCCCAGGCGGGCAGCGCCGCCCGTACCGGTGCCACCCCGGCGCGCAGCGCGCCACCGGCGACCACCAGACCGCTGACTGTCAGGGCCACCGCGGACGCGATCTGCGGGCCACGTCGGGCCGCCTCCGGGACGGCGCGTACCGCCAGCCCGGTCACCGTGATGACCGCCGCGATCAGCAGCAGCGCCCGACCGGGGAGGGCCACCGAGGCGATGCGGCTGAGCGCGCCGATCACGGCCAGGGTGACGACGCCGGCCGCCACGTCGGGCAGCGGCGGGCGGCGCAGCACCAGCGCGCCGGCCAGCCCGATCAGGGCGGCCAGCAGCAGCACCACCCCGGCGCCGGTCGCGGTCGGCACGGCCTGTGCCCGCAGCAGGGCGGTGACCGCGTACGCCAGCGCGACGGCGACCGCCAGAGCGTGCAGCAACCAGGTCAGCTCCGGCAGGCCGGGCACCGGGCGGGCCGGCTCCGGGTCGGCGGAGCCCGCGCCGGCGTCGATCAGCTCGGCGGCCTCCTCCGGGTCGCCCTCCGGCCGGCTCTCGGCATCGCGTCGGCGGGGCGCCGACGGCGTTCCCGGCGATGGCAGGTCCTGCCGGACGGGGCGTTCGACTGTCACGCTGGAGCGGGTCAGGCCGAGGTTGACGAGAGCGACCACGGCCAGCACCAGTGCCCAGCCGCCCGGGCCGGTGATCTGGTCGTACGCGAGCAGAGGCAGCACCGGCTGCGCGGCGAGCACCGTCGCGAAGCGGGGCGCGCGCAGACCGGTCCAACGGGCGTACCCGAACGCGACGACGGCGGTGACCGCGAAGATCACCCCGGCGAAGACGGTGCCGGAGCCGCTGTCGGCGCCGATCCGGTCCACCGCCCAGAGGGCGTTGCCGGCGAGCGGCACCAGCAGCAGGCCGACCGCGGCGATGGTCTCGGCGGTCGAGGTGAGCCCACGCCGGGCCAGCGCCGGTGGGGTCAGCAGCATCAGCACTGTGGCCAGCAGCAGGATGCCCAGCCGGGCCAGCGCGTCCATCGAACTGGTGGCCACCGCGGCGAAGACCACCGCGGCCACGCCGAGCAGCAGCGCACCCAACCCGAGAGGGATGTTCTGCACCTCGCGGGAGGAGGCCTCCGGCGGGTTTTCCGGGTCGTCCACGTCCAGCCAGGTGGCCCGGGGCGGGGGCGGCGGATCCTCCGGGGCGGTCGGAGCGCCCTGGCGCGGCACCCGGGGCGGCGCGCCCATGGTGGCGGTCGGTGGCCGCCGGCCGGGACGGCGGCGCAGCACCCGGCGCGGCCGGGTGGCCTGCTTGATGCGCTCCTCGCCGGCGTGGGCGAGGATGTCCCGCTGGAAGAGCGCGGCCTGCATCTTGGCGGCGATCTGGCGCTGCTCGCGCGCGATGGCGGCGTCGCGCGCCTTCATCTCCGCTATCGAACGCTCAATGTCGGCCAGGTGCTCGACCCACTGTGGTTGATCTGCCCCACAGTGCGGGCATCGAACGGCCGGCTTGATCTCCCGGCCGCACGAGGAGCATTGAAAGGTCGCCACGACACCCCTCCACCCGCACTGTGGACTCCCACTGTCGCAGCATGCCCAAAGCTGGCGCGGATTTCGACTCTTGTCGGCGGGTCCCGGGCAAACAACGACACCGGCCGGCCATCGAGATGCTCGATGACCGGCCGGTGGGCGTCTGTTCCGTCAGGGGCGGCCCATGCCCCGGTACTCCCAGCCGGCCTGGGTCCACAGTGCCGGGTCGAGGCAGTTGCGGCCGTCGACGACCTTGCGGCCCTTGACGAACTCGCCCAGGGCGACCGGGTCGGCGTTGCGGAAGTCGGCCCACTCGGTGAGCACGCAGACCAGGTCGGCGTCGGTGACGGCCTCGTTCATGCTGGCCTCGTAGGTCAGCTCGGGAACGGCGCGGCGGGCGTTCTCGGTGCCCTGCGGGTCGTACACGTGCACGTCGGCGCCGGCCTTCTGCAGCAGCGCGGCGACGGCGAGCGCCGGGGCGTCGCGGACGTCGTCGGTGTTGGGCTTGAAGGTGGCGCCGAGCACGGCGATCCGGGTGCCGGCGAAGTCCGGGCCGGCCGGGCCCGAGCGGCGGCCGAGCAGGTCCGCGGCGAGCTGAAGCACCCGGGTACGTCGGCGCAGGTTGATCAGGTCGACCTCGTGCAGGAAGCGCAGCGCCTCACCGGCGCCCAGCTCCTGGGCGCGGGCCTGGAAGGCCCGGATGTCCTTGGGCAGGCAGGCGCCGCCGAAGCCGAGACCGGCCTGGAGGAACCGGTTGCCGATCCGCGGGTCGTAGCCGATCGCGCGGGCCAGTTGGGTGACGTCGCCGCCGGAGGCCTCGCAGACCTCGGCCATCGCGTTGATGAAGGAGATCTTGGTGGCCAGGAAGGCGTTCGCGGCGACCTTGACCAGCTCGGCGGTGGAGAAGTCGGTGACCACCAGGGGTACCTCGCGGTCCTCCGTGGCGGCCAGGTCGAACACGCCCTTGTGGGCGGCGTAGAGCATGCCGTTGGCCCACTCGCTCTTGACGCCGACCACGATCCGGTTGGGCCGCAGGACGTCGTCGACGGCGAAGCCCTCCTGGAGGAACTCGGGGCTCCACGCCACCTCGACGTTCAGGCCGTCGGGGGTGTGCTTGTCGACGAGCTGTTCGACCCACTCGGCGGTGCCGACCGGCACGGTGGACTTGCCGACGATCAGGGCCTTGCGGGTCAGGTGCTGCGCGAGGCTGGTGACCGACGCCTCGACGTACGACAGGTCGGCGCCCATGCCGTCGGCCCGCTGCGGGGTGCCGACGCAGATGAAGTGCACGTCACCGAAGTCGGCGGTCTCGGCGATGTCGGTGCTGAACCGGAGCCGGCCGGCGGCGAGGTTGCGCCGCAGCAGCTCGTCCAGGCCAGGCTCGTGGATCGGCACCTGGCCGGCGTTCAGCTTTGCGATCTTGTCGGCGTCGACGTCGAAGCCGAGGACCTCGTACCCCAGTTCCGCGTAGCAGATGGCGTACGTCGCGCCGAGGTAACCAGTTCCCAGGAAGGTCACCCGCGGCCGGGGAGCGCCCGAGGGCGGAGTCACCGCGGCGATGGCGGGGGTCGGCTGGATGGTGGGGTAGGGGATCGTCACGCCTGTCTTCTCCGCTCGCGCTGGCTAGCTCACTGTCTCGGTCTTCATCATGGCTGAGCGCGTCGGGTGCACCATCTTGCCCATGCCTACGCGCCGGTAACATCACCTGAACTGCAGTCGCTAGTCTTCAGTCTGCGCGGTCGGCGGTCAGGAGTCGTCACAGACTGCGCATGATAGCGGTGAAGGGGAGGGCCGAGATGGCCGCAGGGGAGTCGTTCGACGTCTACCGGTTGCCCGATGAGCACCAGGCGATCCGGGAAGCGGTGCGTGAGGTCTGCGCCGCGAAGGTGGCTCCGCACGCCGCCGAGGCCGACGAGACCGGGGAGTTTCCCAAGGCGTCCTACGACGCGTTGCGGGCGGCTGACTTCCACGCACCGCACATCCCGGAGGAATTCGGCGGCGCGGGGGCGGACGCGCTGGCCACCGCCATTGTGATCGAGGAGGTGGCCCGTGCCTGCGCGTCCTCCTCGCTGATTCCGGCGGTGAACAAACTCGGCACGATGCCACTGCTGGTGGCCGGTTCCGCCGAGATCAAGAGTCGCTACCTGACGCCGGTCGCGGCCGGTGACGCCATGTTCTCGTACTGCCTCTCCGAGCCGGAGGCGGGCAGCGACGCGGCGTCCATGACCACCCGGGCGGTACGTGACGGGGATCACTGGGTGCTCAACGGCGTGAAGCGCTGGATCACCAACGCCGGCGTGTCCGAGTTCTACACGGTTTTCGCCGTCACCGACCCGTCCGCCCGTTCCCGTGGCATCTCCGCCTTCGTGGTGGAGAAGTCCGATTCCGGGGTGAGCTTCGGCGCGCCGGAGAAGAAGCTCGGCATCAAGGGCTCGCCCACCCGCGAGGTCTACCTCGACAACGTGCGGATCCCGGCCGACCGGATGATCGGCGCGGAGGGCACCGGCTTCGCGACCGCGATGAAGACCCTGGACCACACCCGGGTCACCATCGCCGCGCAGGCCGTCGGCATCGCGCAGGGCGCGCTCGACTACGCCAAGGGGTACGTGGCCGAGCGTCGACAGTTCGGCAAGGCGGTCGCCGAGTTCCAGGGCATCCAGTTCATGCTCGCCGACATGGGCATGAAGCTCGAGGCGGCCCGCCAGCTCACGTACGCGGCGGCCGGCAAGTCGGAGCGCGGCGACGCGGATCTCACCTACTTCGGCGCGGCGGCGAAGTGCTTCGCCTCCGACGCCGCCATGGAGATCACCACCGACGCGGTGCAGCTGCTCGGTGGCTACGGCTACACCCGGGACTACCCGGTCGAGCGGATGATGCGCGACGCCAAGATCACTCAGATCTACGAGGGCACCAACCAGGTGCAGCGGATCGTCATGGCCCGGCAGCTGCTGGCCGACGTCGTCTAGGGCTCGCTCCGATGCTCCGGGGTCTCCGGAGCATCGGAACGTCCGTCACTGGTCGGGGGACGTCTCACTCACCGGCCGCACGGGGCAACCCCGCACCGCGTACGCGAGCAGTCCGGTCACCGCCAGCACGACGGCGCAGGCGGTGGCGGCGGTGGTCCCGGCAGGTTGGATCAGCCAGCCGGCGACCTGCATCTTCAGGTCCCGGCTGGGCACCATGATCGGCAGTACCGCGATCAGGGTCCAGGTCAGCGGGGCGATCCAGGACAGGGCGGCACCCAGCACCGTGGCGCCGAGCGCGGTGAGCCCGAGCAGCCCCGCGGTGTTGCGCACCGTCACCGCGAACGGCTCGTAACGCGCGTCGGTGACCATGCTGAGGGCCAGCAGCGCGGTGATCGCGGCGGCGGCGAGCAGCAGATGACCGGCGCGCCGTACCGGCCAGTTGACCGCCATGGTGTGGTCGAGGGCTCCGTCGGCGCCGTCGAGCGTGCTGCCGACCGCGACCACCGCCAGCATGATGGCGAGGCTGGCCGTCCGGGCGCTGATGGTCGCCGAGTCGGTGTAGGCCAGCGACAGCGCCCAGGCCAGTGCGATCAACGCGGTCACGGTGGCCAGGGCGAGGGGTACCCGGCGGGCGCGCAGGTGCAGCTGGAGGAACCTCACGGCCGGCCCGTCGGCACGTTCGCCACCAGCTCGTCGTCCCGGCAGGCCAGGGCACCCTCGCGGGCCGCCGCCATCCGACGTCGTTGTTCGACCTCCGGGAGGTTGACCAGCGCCTGGTACGCGCTCACCAGCTGGGCCATCTCCGACGGGGGCCACCCGGGCTGCGGGGCCGGTGGCCGACCGGTCAGCCAGGCGGCGGCGACCATCCGGGCCTCGTACACGTCGCCCCGCACCGACTGGTCGCCGCACTCCTGCCGCCAGGCGGCCTCCAGCAGGGCCGGCAGGAAGTAGTCACCGGACAGGTCGGCGCGTCCCACCCGGTTGATGGTGGGGGTGTCGAAGACGATCGTGTCGGCGGAGTGCCGGGCCGGGGCAGTGTCCGGGTCCGGCCGCGCCCAGTAGGTGACCTGTTGCGTCTGGACCGCCCGGACCGGTGCGTTGGGCAGCTTCGCCGCCATCATGGCGAGCGCCTGCCGGGCCGGGCCCACCACGTCCGGCAGCAGCGCGGCGTGCGTCCGTGTCACGCAGACCTGCGGGCCGTCGTTGTCGCACACCAGCTCGACGGCGACCGGGTCGACGACCGCCGCCCCGCGGGCTCCGCCGACGGGCAGGAGCGGTAGGGCGACCGCGACGCCGAGCAGCGCCGGGAGCACGGCGAACGCGACGGCGCGGCGGCGGACGGCGCCGAGCAGCAGCAGGCCGGTCACGGCGAGAGACACCAGCCACAGCGCCTGCAGCAGGCTGACCCGGGTCGCGATCGTCTGGAAGTCGTCCAGGCCGGTGAACGTCGGTAGGAGCAGCACCCCCGCCGGTTCCTGCCGGAACTGCCCGATCTCCGCGCCCGTCGCGGGTGCCGTGATCCACTCCGGCACCAACGCCACCAGGACGAACCCGAGCACCGCGAGGACCGGCGCGGTGATCACCCGGGGCACGGCCCGGCCGGCGGCCATGCCCAGCCAACCGGCGGCGATCAGCGCCGGAACGCCGACCGCGGCGACGACGATCGTCGCGCTCGGGAAATATCCCGCCGTCGGCACCACCCACCCGGCGGCCACCAGGAAGACCACGACGTACGCGGCGACCACAGTGACCGCGAGAGCGCTGGCGGTCGGCACGACCCGCTGCCACCGTGGCCGGACGGTGCTGGCGAACAACTCGTTGACGCGGCAGCGCGCGTCGCGCCGCCCCAGCCACGCCCCACCGGCCAGCGCGAGTGGCAGCAGCATGATCAGCGTCGACCGGGCGAGCACCGCCAGTTGCATCCACCGCCCCGCGAAGAACTGGGTGGACGACAGCAGCAACGCCGCGCCGGTCACCAGCAACAACAGGCCGACGCCCAGAGCCGCCGACCGGCGTAGCTCGATGCGGAGGATTCGTCCGGTCACGCCGACACCCGCTCCCGGTGGGCGCGCAGCAACGACGAGTAGCCGCGTTCGGTGGCGCTGTCGCCGGCGTCGGCGTCGCCGCCCTGCGCGGCCAGCTCTCCCGTGCTGCCCTGCCACACCAACCGACCCTCGCTGACCAGCACCACATCGGTGCAGGCCACCGCGACGTCCTCCACCAGGTGGGTGGAGACGAGTACGCAACTGTCCAGGCCGATCTCCCGCAGCAGCTCACGGAAGTCGAGGCGTTGCTCCGGGTCCAGGCCGACCGTCGGCTCGTCGAGCAGCAGCACCGTCGGATCGTTGACGATCGCCTGGGCGATGCCGGCGCGGCGCAGCATCCCGCCGGACAGCGTCTTCATCCGGGAGTCGGCGCGGTCCGCCAGGCCGACCCGTTCGACGGCCCGTTGCACAGCGCCAGGGATGACCGCCTTCGGCATCTCCTTGAGCCAGGCGATGTACTCGACGAACTCGCGGACCGTGAAGCGCGGGTAGAAGCCGAAGTGCTGCGGCAGGTACCCCAGGCCGCGGCGGACCTGGCGCAGGTCGGCACCGGCGGTGACCTCCTCACCGAGCAGTGTCAGCCGCCCACCGGCCGGCTTCACCACGGTGGCCAGGGCTCGCATCAACGTGGTCTTCCCGGCGCCGTTGGGGCCGAGCAGCCCGTGCACACCGGTGCCCAACCTCAGGTCCAGACCGTTGACCGCCAGGTGTCGGCCGGCCCGGACCCGCAACGTCTCGGCGTGCACCGCCCACGCGTAGGTGGACGGCGCGGTCTCCGCCACGCTGACCGTACGCATCATCGTGTCTCCATTCGGTGCTGGCTGGATCTCGTCATCGGAACGTGCTGGTGGGCAGCTGCGACCGCCATCGGGCCTGGACGAAGACCACGGCCAGCAGCAGCGTTGTGGCGAGCGCCCAACCGGTCAGGCTGCTGCCGGCGAGGACGGCCGGGAGTCGCCCGCCGACCAGGCTCGGCGCCACGACACCCAGGGACCAGGCGAGCGCCAACCCCAGTGCGGCCCGGTCGATCCCCACCACGGTGCCGAGCGCCAACGCCCCGGCGGTGAAGCCCAGCGCCGGCAGCAACCAGAGGCCGGGGGAGTGCCCGGTGCCCCAGCCGGCCACCGCGAGCACCGGCAGGACCGCTACCAGCGCCCCCAACGAACGGCGCATCAACAGCGGCAGGCCGGTACGGGGTGTGGTGGCCGCCAACTCCCACACCGGGTCGCCCCGCCGACTCCAGACGGCGGCCACCGGCAGCAGCGGCGCGACCGGAGCGACCAGCAGCACCAGCGACGGCAGGCTGGCGAAGGTCTTCTCGAACAGGACCGCGGCCAGCATCAGCCCGGCGGCGGTGGCGAGCCAGGGCAGGATCCGGGCGGCGACCCCGGTACGCGGTAGCCGCCGACGACGCACCGGTGCGGGGCCGGTGGCGATCCCGGCGGCCACGGCGCCGGCCACCCGGTCCAGCAGGTCACGCGTGCCCGGGTCGACGGTATGGGTCAGCAGTGCCCGGCAGTCGGCGCAGGTCTCCAGGTGCGCCTCCACCGCCCAGATGGTCGCGTCGTCGACGCCCACCCCGCCCGAGGCGTAGCGGGAGAGGAGAGCGGGCGTGGGGTGAGCGGTCATGACAGCGCCTCCCGCAGTGCGATTCGGGCGCGTCTCGCGCGGGTCTTCACGGTCCCCTCCGGCATACCGAGCAGCAGCGACGTCTCCCGGGCGGTCAGCCCGTCGAGGACCATCGAGCGCAGCACCTGCCGCAGTTCCGGGGGGAGCGCGTGCAGGGCGTTCTCCAGGTTGGCGTCCATCCCGCCGGCCAACGCCTCGTCCTCGGCCGCCGGGGCGACGGGTTCGAAGGTGCGTACCGTCGGGATCCGCTCGCGTCGGGCCCGGTGGCGGAACGCGTCGATCAGCCGGTGCGCGGCGATCGTCCACAACCAGCCCACCGCGCTGCCGGAGGTGGACTGCGCCTGGCTGCCGGCCGACCGCCAGACCGCCAGGTACGTCTCCTGGAGCACCTCGGCCACGATGTCCTCGTCGGCGCAGCGTCGACGCAGCCGCACGGTCAACCACGGGGCGGTACGCCGGTACAGCGCGTCGAACGCGCGCCGGTCGCCCCGGGCGACGCGGCGGAGGAGTTCACCCTCGTCGAGACCGTCCAGACTTCGCTTCACACCAGGCAAGACGACGCGTACCCCATCCCCGGTTCTGATCGTGCTGTGACAGTGGTCACAGCTCGCTCGACCGAACGGGGTGGGGTGACTCCCCACACACCGGGAACGTCACACACCGCCGAGGTGTTGCCGACCGACAGAATCACCCTCGGATGATCGCCCCACCCGGCCACCCCCGCCACGACCCCTGCCTCGTCACGTCCACGCAGCCCACCGTCGAGCGCCCCACACCGTGCCGCCGCGTCCACGCGGCCCGGTCGACGCCCCGCGCCGCCGCTCGTGACGACGCACCAGCTTCCGCAGAGAGATCGAGATGATGAAGCAGTTGGTGGAGAAGACCGGACGCGATGCCGCCGTCGCGCCCGAGGTACTGCCCGGCGACCTGATGACCAATCGTCAGCGGGCACAACTCGTCCTCGTGCTGGGCGCGTTGATCGCGATCGGGCCCCTGACCATCGACATGTACCTGCCGGCCCTGCCCGCCATCACGGCGGGCCTGCAGACCACCGAGACCGCCGTGCAGTTGACGCTGACCGGCACGCTCGTCGGCCTCGCGCTGGGCCAGTTGCTGATCGGGCCGCTCTCCGACGTGGTCGGGCGGCGGGTGCCGCTGCTGGTCGGTCTGGCCGCGCACATCGTGGCATCCGTGCTGTGCGTCTTCGCACCCAACATCACGGTGCTCGGCGGGCTGCGCGTACTCCAGGGGCTCGGTGTCGCGGCCGCCACGGTGGTCGCGACGGCAGTGGTCCGCGACCTGTTCAGCGGGGCCTCGTTCGCCCGGATCTTCTCCCGGCTGATGCTCGTCATGGGCCTGGCACCCATCCTCGCTCCGACGCTGGGCAGTGGCCTGCTGAGCTGGACCGACTGGCGGGGTGTCTTCGCGGCGTTGGCGGTGCTGGGCGCGCTGCTGATCGTCGTGGCCGCGTTCCGGCTCCCGGAGACCCTTCCGGTGGCGCGTCGGCGCCACGGCGGGGTGAGCGCCACCCTGCGCGACTACCGGGGGTTGCTCAACGACCGGGCGTTCGTCGGCCTGGTGCTGGTCGCCGGGCTGGCGATGGCGGCCCTGTTCGCGTACGTCTCGGGTTCGTCGTTCGTGCTGCAGCAGGAGTACGGCCTCGACGAGCAGCAGTTCGGCATCGCCTTCGGGGCCGGCGCGGTGGGGCTGATCGGAGCCACCCAGTTCAACGTGCGGCTGCTGCGCCGCTACACCCCGCAGCAGATCCTGGTCAGCGCCCTGATCGCCGGAACGGCTGCCGGCCTGCTGCTGGTCATGTTCGCGGCGACCGGATTCGGTGGCCTGGGTACCCTGCTCGCGTCGTTGTGGCTGGTCCTGGCCGCCGCCGGGCTGGCCCTGCCGAACGCGCCGGCGCTGGCCATGAGCCGGCACAGCGAGGCCGCTGGCACCGCCGCGGCGCTGCTCGGCGCGGTGCAGTTCGGCATCGGGGCGGTGACGGCGCCACTGGCCGGTCTGTTCGGCACGGGGAGCGTACCGATGGCGATCGTCATCGCGGGCGGCATGGCCGCCGCGCTGATCGTCATGCTCGTTGTCGTTCCGCGCGCCAGCCTCGGCACTGTCGACCCGGACCTGGCTGTCGCGCTGCACTGACAACGCCCAGCGGTCGCGCCGCAGCGGGCCCCGTCGTCGCGCGGGAGAGACGGAGGGCGGGCCGGTGAAACCGGCCCGCCCCGACGATCAGCGGATCTCGGTGGTGTCCTCGGGGCGCGGCTGACCGCGCGGTGGGGCGGACCAGGGTGATTCGCCACCCACCCGGCGGGGCAGCGGTTCGGTCGGTGTCGAGTCGGCCGGGTAACCCAGAGTGACCGGCGCGGTGTCCCGCTCCGCCGCCGCGGGGGGCGGCCAGTCGGTCAACGTGAAGTCGTCGTTGCGGGGGCCTCCGTCCGACGCGGGGGCGGGTGCCGTGGCCGGAACGGCCGCCGGGGTCGGCCACTGCCGCCACCGCTGTTGGCTGAAGGTCGCCATCAGCAGCAGCATGCCGATCAGGAAGAGCGTGCCGTTCTCCACGGGCAGGCGCAGCGGCAGCGGGTCGCCGAACACCTTCCACTCGTGCGGGACCGCGTCCCGCACCGAGAAGGGCGCCACGAACATCCCGATGTACGGGGTGACCAGCAGCGCCCCAGCCACCAACGGGCCCAGCGGTGAGAAGCGCAGCGTGCCGAGCAGGCCCAGCAGGACACCGCCGACACCGAGGTACACGGCCGGCTCGATCAGGTTGGCGGTGTTGAACGTGCCGATCTCCACCCAGCGGTCGACCGTCCGGCTCGACCCGTCCTGCCCGAGTGTGACCAGCACCCAGGTGATGGGTGCCACCACCAGCCCGGCGAGGAAGCTCCAGAGATGTCGCATCCGCGCACCGTACCGTTTTCGACATGACTGAGCACCTCTCCGCCGCTCCGAACGGCAAGCCGACGTCGTACTCGCGCGTCACTCTCAGCAAGATCATGACGGCGGTGGACGTCAACCTCTACGGCACCGTGCACGGTGGGGTTCTGATGAAGTTCGTCGACGACGTGGCCGGGGCCGCTGCCGCCCGGCACAGCGGCGGAACGGCGGTGACCGCGGCGATCGACGAGATCGTCTTCTCGGAGGCGGTCCGGGTCGGCGACCTCGTGCACGCCCACGCCCAGGTGAACTGGACCGGCCAGACCTCGATGGAGGTGGGCGTACGGGTGGTCGCCGAGCGGTGGGACTCGGCCGAGGACGCGCCGGTCCGGGTGGCCACCGCGTACCTGGTGTTCGTCGGCGTGGACGTCGGTGGGGCGCCGCGCGCGGTCCGCCCGGTGCTGCCGGAGACCGCGGAGGACGAGCGGCGGTACAAGGAGGCGGAGATCCGCCGGGCGCACCGCCTCGCCCGCCGTCGAGCCATCCAGGCCCACCGCGCGGGCTGACCCACATGAGGTGGCGGGTTGGAGTGTGGGACGGGCACGCGTCGGTCGGCCTACCCGGTGCGCAGAATGGCGCTTCGAGGTAGGGCAAGATGGCGCCACGGCCCAGTCACAGTGTCGTGTCGGGCCAGGGGGAGGGTGGACCAGTGGGTGACATGCTGTGGGCGCCGCCGGCGGACGTACGCGAGCGGTCCCGGATCGGCGCCTACCTGCGCTGGCTGCGGGAGCACCGCGGGTTGGACTTCGCCGACTACGACGCGTTGTGGCGCTGGTCCACCACCGATCTGGACGGGTTCTGGCGCTCGATCTGGGACCACTTCGAAGTGATCGCACACACCCCGCCGACCGCGACCCTGGCGCAGCGGGTGATGCCGGGCGCCCGTTGGTTCCCCGGCGCCACGCTCAACTACGCCGAGAACGTGCTGCGGATGCCGGGTCGGGGCGACGACGACCCGATGGTGATCTCCCACGGGCAGACGCGCCCGCCGGTCACGCTGACCGCCGGGGAGCTGCGCGAGCAGGTCCGCCGGGTGTCGGCCGGGCTGCGCCGGCTCGGCGTCACCGCCGGTGACCGGGTGGCGGCGTACGCCCCGAACATCGGCGAGACGTACGTCCTGCTGCTGGCCACCGCCAGCCTGGGCGCCATCTTCTCGTCCTGCGCCCCCGAGTTCGGCACCCGCAGCGTCACCGACCGCTGGCAGCAGATCGAACCGACGGTGCTGGTCGCCGTGGACGGGTACCGGTACGGCGACAAGCCGGTGGACCGCCGCGCCGAGGTGGCCGCGATCCGGGCCGCCCTGCCGTCACTGCGGCACACCGTCAGCATCGGCTACCTCGACCCGGCGGGCCCCGCGCCCGACGGTGCGCTGAGCTGGGCCGAGCTGGCCGCGCCCGTGGACGAGCCGTTGACGTTCACGCCGGTGCCGTTCGACCACCCGCTCTACGTGCTCTACTCCTCGGGCACCACCGGGTTGCCGAAGCCGATCGTGCACGGCCACGGCGGCATCCTGCTGGAGCACCTGAAGATGCTGGCCCTGCACCACGACCTGGGCCCGGCCGACCGGTTCTTCTGGTTCACCACCACCGGGTGGATGATGTGGAACTTCCTGGTCTCCGGGCCGGCGGTGGGCGCGAGCATCGTGCTCTTCGACGGCAACCCGGCGGTCCGCGCGGAGCCCGGCCGGCCGGCTGAGCCCGACCTCGGCGGGTTGTGGCGGATGGCGGCGGAGACCGGCACCACGTACTTCGGCACGTCCGCGCCGTACCTGCTGGCCTGCCGCAAGGCCGGGTTGGTCCCCCGGGACGTCGCCGACCTGTCGGCGGTACGCGGCGTGGGTTCCACTGGTGCGCCGCTGCCCGCCGAGGGCTTCCGCTGGGTGTACGAGACCGTCGGCGACCACCTCCAGCTCCAGTCGCTCTCCGGCGGCACCGACGTGTGCACGGGTTTCGTCGGCGGGGTGCCGCTGCTGCCGGTGTACGCCGGTGAGATCGCCTGCCGGGCGTTGGGCGCCAAGGTGGAGGCCCGTTCCGCCGACGGCACGCCGGTGATCGGCGAACTCGGCGAGCTGGTGATCACCGAACCGATGCCGAGCATGCCGGTGGGCTTCTGGAACGACACTGACGGCACCCGCTACGCGGAGGCGTACTTCGACGTCTACCCGGGCGTCTGGCGACACGGCGACTGGATCACCATCAACGAGCGGGGTGGGTGTGTGATCACCGGGCGTTCCGACGCCACCCTCAACCGCGGTGGGGTCCGGCTCGGCACCGCCGAGTTCTACTCCGTGGTCGAGGGGCTCGACGAGGTGCTCGACTCGGTCGTCGTGCACCTGGAGGACGATGAGGGCGGCGCCGGTGAGCTGCTGCTCTTCGTGGTGCTGGCCGACGGTCTGGAGTTGGACGACCCGATGCGCACGAAGATCTGCCGTGAACTGCGGACGGCGCTCTCACCCCGACACGTGCCCGACGAGATCCACCAGGTGCGGTCGGTGCCCCGGACGCTCTCGGCGAAGAAGCTGGAGGTGCCGGTCAAGAAGATCCTCACCGGCACCCCGGTCGACCAGGCGGCGGCCAAGGGCGCCCTGGTCAACCCCGAGTCGCTGACCGCCTTCGCCGCCCTGGCCCAACGCCGCCCCAAAGCCTGACC